>NZ_JBEYJU010000005.1:0-196655 GCF_040703965.1 Streptomyces sp. NPDC006655
GCCCTGATCCACGTACTGGACGTACGTGGGTCAGGGCCCGGTGCGGCGAGTGGGGCCCCCGGCCGGAGGCTGGGGGAGCGTGCATGGCGTCGCGCGGCAGGCGGGAATTGACAGACAGGCCCTACTGCCCGAGTCGGGGGCGGGACCTGACCTGTGCTCGGTCGGCCGCTCTCGTGCCCTCGGTCCAGCCCGCCTCGTCGGTCACCCCGCGCAGGCGGGTCGTGGTCGTCTCCGGGAACATCTGCTCCATGCGGTCCGTCACGGCCAGCTCCCTGCTCGCCAGGACCGGGAGCAGGTCCGCCGTCGCCGCGGTCCCGGTCACGGCCGACTCCGCGACGGCGGCCAGCCGGTCGCCGACCCGGTGGGCGTAGGCCGCCAGGAAGGACTGCCGGAAGGTCTTCGTGCGCCTGCGGCCGCCCGCCCGCTGTGCCGCCTCCGCCTTCGTCATCGCGTGTGTGGCCTGCACCAGCAGGGAGGTGTAGAGCAGTTCGACCGCCTCCAGGTCCGCCTCGAACCCGACGACCGTGGAGAAGGCCAGCGGCTCGTTCCACACCGCACGGCAGTGGTTGGCGGTGGCGACCGCGTCCAGCAGCACCGCCTTGGCCTGCTCGTACGGCGGCTCCACCCCTATCCGGCAGGCGCCGGGCGCGTGCGGTGCGGGTGCCCCCGCGGCGAGCAACGCCTCGTCGACGCTGTGCCGGGCCATCAGCTCCTGCGCCTTGGCGCTGAGCGCCTCCGCCTCCTCCGGGTAGCCGGTCGCCTCGGCCTTGGCGAGCAGCGCCCGGATCCGGGTGAGCATGCGGGACTCCGGCCGGTGCGGGTCCGCGCGGGAACCCGGCTCGTCGAGCGGCTCCAGGGTGGGCAGCCGCAGCAGCAGCCGGTACAGCTCCAGGACGGCGGTGGCGTGCGAGAAACGGTCGCCCACGCGCGCGGTGCCGTCGGGCAGCGCGTCGAGCTGGGCCTTCCAGCGGGGGCCGCGCGGGCGGTCGTCCGGCACCTGCGCCCTGATCAGCCCGGTGACGAGGCGGACGTGCGGCTCGTCCAGCTCGCGTCGTACGAGTCGTACGACGTCGGCGGGCTGCCAGCCGCGCCGCCAGGCCGCCGCGACGAACTCACGGCCCCGGCGCTCCAGTTCCGCGTCCGCGGCGGAGTCGGCCGCGAGGAGGGACGCGCCCGTGTCGAGGCCGGAGTCGGTGCCGTCGTACAGGGCGGTCTGGAAGGCTCGGTCGACGGTGCTGGGCTCGCTGCTGGTCACGTGTCGATCGTGCCATGCGGCACGGACAGCGGACCGCGGTCGTCCACACCCTGTGGACAACGACGGCCGCACCGCCCCCGGCCCGCGGAATGTCAACTCCGGGTTGACACCCCTCGGGTGTCAACTTACGGTTGACATATGGCGACCAACCCGAACATCACGGCATCCGTACGCCTCGACGACCTCATCGCGGCGATCAAGAAAGTCCACCCGGAACCCCTCGAGCAGCTCCAGGACGCGATGCTCGCCGCCGACCACCTGGGCGACGTGGCCGACCACCTGATCGGCCACTTCGTCGACCAGGCCCGCCGCTCGGGCGCGTCCTGGACCGAGATCGGCAAGAGCATGGGCGTGACCCGGCAGGCGGCCCAGAAGCGCTTCGTCCCCAAGGAGTCGGCCGAGCTCGACCCCAGCCAGGGCTTCAACCGCTACACCCCGCGCGCGCGGAACGTGGTCATGGCGGCGCACAACGAGGCACTCGCGGCCCGCAACCCGGAGGGCCGCCCCGAGCACCTGGTCCTCGGCCTGCTCGCCGAGCCGGACGGCCTCGCGGCCAAGGCGATCCTCGCGCAGGGCGTCCTGCTGGACACCGTGCGCCAGACGGCGACGGCCGCGCTCCCGCCGGCCGCGGACGAGGTCCCCGACCTCGTCCCGTACGGCCCGGAGGCCAAGAAGGCCCTCGAACTCACCTTCCGCGAGGCGCTGCGCCTCGGCCACAACTACATCGGCACCGAACACCTGCTGCTGGCCCTCCTGGAACACGAGAACGGCGAAGGCGTCCTCAGCGGCCTGGGCATCACCAAGCAGGCGACCGAGGCGTACATCGCCCAGGTGCTGGCCCTGGTGGTGGAGCAGCGCGACGGGGCGGCGGAGGCGACGGACGGGGCGGCCGGGCCCCAGGGGGGCGAAACCGGCTGAGAGCCCGCCGAGGACCACCGAACCCGCAGGTCAGGTTCCTTGTCAGTGCCGCCTGCCACACTCTCGGCATGACCGACCGGTGGGCTCTCGCTCCGGCCGAGGACGGTGGCGTGGATCTCGCCCCCCTCGGCCCGGACGGGCTGCCCGCCGGCCCGGTGCGGCGGGAACCCGATCTCGCCGCGGCGGTCAGGGACCGCCCGGAGGTCACACGCTGGGTGTGGCGGTCGACCGCCGAGGTCTACCCGCGCCTGCTCGCCACGGGGGTGCGAGTGGAGCGGTGCTACGACATCGAGGACGCCGAGACACTTCTGCTGGGCCACGAGGGACGGTCGGGTGAGCCACGCTCGGCCGCCGCCGCCCTGGCCCGCCTCCGCGGCGGTCCGGTACCGTCCGATCCGCCCCTGCGTGCGGCCGAGCCCGGCGCCCAGTCCCCGCTGTTCGAGCCGCACGGCACCACGACCCCGCTGACGCTCGGCGACCTTCTCGCCGTCTACGCCGAGCAGCAGCGACGGCACGACCGGGCCGAACACCCGGACCGGATGCGGCTGCTGACCGCCGCCGAGTCGGCGGGGATGCTGGTCGCCGCGGAGATGAACCGCGCGGGCGTGCCCTGGAGCGCCGAGGTCCACCGCGAGGTGCTGCGCGAACTGCTCGGCGAGCGGTACGCGGGCGGCGGCGAACCGCGCCGGCTCGCCGAACTGGCGGCCGAGGTGTCGGCCGCGTTCGGCAGGCGGGTCCGCCCGGACCAGCCCGCCGATGTGGTCAAGGCCTTCGCCCAGGCCGGGATCAAGGTGAGGTCGACCCGCCGCTGGGAGATCTCGTCCGTCGACCACCCGGCGGTGAAACCGCTCCTGGAGTACAAGAAGCTGTACCGGATCTGGGTGGCGCACGGCTGGTCCTGGCTCCAGGACTGGGTGCGCGACGGCCGGTTCCGCCCCGAATTCCACGCGGGCGGCACCGTCACCGGGCGCTGGGTGACCAACGGCGGGGGCGCGTTGCAGATCCCCAAGGTGATCCGGCGGGCGGCGGTCGCCGACCCCGGCTGGCGGCTGGTCGTCGCCGACGCCGACCAGATGGAACCGCGGGTGCTGGCGGCGATCTCCCGCGACCCGGGGCTGATGGAGGTCGCGGGCCGGGAGGCCGACCTCTACCAGGCCGTCTCCGACCGCGCGTTCTCCGGCGACCGCCAGCAGGCCAAGCTCGCCGTCCTGGGCGCGGTCTACGGCCAGACCTCGGGCGACGGCCTGAAGAACCTGGCCGCGCTCAGACGCCGCTTCCCCAGGGCGGTGGCCTACGTCGACGACGCGGCGCGCGCGGGCGAGGAGGGCCGGCTGGTGCGCACCTGGCTGGGCCGGACCTGCCCGCCCGCGGCCGGGGCGGGCGACGGCACGGAAGAGGGCGGTATGCCCCAGGAGGAGACGGAGGAAGCCTCGGCCGACGGCTGGGTGCCCGGCCACACCTCCACCGACTCCCGTGCCAGGGGCCGTTTCGCCCGTAACTTCGTCGTCCAGGGCAGCGCCGCCGACTGGGCCCTGCTGATGCTGGCGGCGCTGCGCCGGGCCTGCGCGGACATGGCGGCCGAGCTGGTCTTCTTCCAGCACGACGAGGTGATGGTGCACTGCCCGCAGGAGGAGACCGAGGCGGTCGTCGCGGCCATCCGGGAGGCGGCGGACCTGGCGGGACGGCTGACGTTCGGGCCGACGCCGGTCAGGTTCCCGTTCACGACGGCGGTGGTGGAGTGCTATGCCGACGCCAAGTGATCAGTCCCGCGCGGCCAGCAGCGTCCTCAGCTCGGCCAGGACATCGGCTTCGTCCGTGCCGTCCAGGGCCGTGAGGGCCTCGCGCCACACCTCGTACGCCTCCCCCGTACGCCCCAGCTCGCGCAGGAGCAGACCGAGTTGGTGGCGGGCGAGACCTCCGGTGTAGCGGTCGGCGCGGACGTCGGCGCGCCGCAGGAGTTCGGTGCACTCCCGGTGGGCGCGGTCCGGACGGCCCAGCCCGCGCAGCGCGCGGACCAGGCCGAGCCGGCTCTGGGACTCGCCGTGCCAGTCGCCGTGCCCGCCGAGGATCCGCAGGCTCTCCTCGAAGTGCACGACGGCCGCGGCCGGTTCGCCGAGGGTGAGATGGGCGAAGCCGATGTTGCAGTGCGCCGAGTGCTGCACGATGACGGCGCCGATCGCGTCCCCGATCGCCAGTGACCGCCGGTGCTCCTCGATGGCGGCCCGCGGGTCGGTGTGCTCGTAGAGGTTGCCGAGGTGGCTGCGGGTGACGGCCTCGCCGTAGGGGTCGTTCAGCAGCCGGGAGTGGTCGAGGCTCTGCCGCAGCGCCTCGCCCGACTCCTCGTACCGGCCCAGCCCTTCGAGGAGCAGGCCCCGGTTGTTCAGGCAGCGGCGGATCCAGGACGTCACGTCCAGCCGCCGCCAGATGGCGAGCGCCCGGTCGGTCAGGGCCAGGGCCTCCCGCTGGCGGCCGGTCAGGAAGCGCAGCCCGGCGAGGTCGCCCAGGGCGTAGGCCTCGGCGGGTTCGTCACCGAGGCGGCGGGCGGCGGCCAGGGCGGCCGTGCCGAGCACCTCCGTCTCGGCGACCCGGCCGCTGCGCAGGACGTACGGGAAGAGCAGCCGGACGAGCGTGGAGAGGTGGGCGCTGATCCGCGCGTCCGGCGTGTCGGCGTACCGGGCCACCAGGGCGACGATGTTCTCCAGCTCCAGATCGCCCCAGGCGAAGGCGTGCTCGGCGCGTTCGAAGGGCGGCAGGGAGGCGGCGTACGGCTGGTGTTCGGGGGGCTGGGCGGTGGTGGGGCGGCGGCGGTCGCCCCGGTCGAGGCCGGGTTCGAGGATGGCGACGAGGACGAGATCGGCGACGGCGGCGAACCAGCGCAGGGCGCGGAGCGCGGTCTCGGTGCGGTCGGTGTCCTCGGCCAGCTCCCGGGCGAAGTCCCGCACCAGGTCGTGCGGGGTGTACCGGCCGTACGCCGTCTCCTCCAGGAGGGCCACGTCCACCAGCCGGTCCAGGGCGGCCTCGGCCCGGCCCTCGTCGGTGCCGGTGAGCTGCGCGATCAGGGGGGCGCCGTAGGTGGACAGGTCGAGGGCGCCGATGTGGCGCAGGGCGTCGGCGGCGTCCCGGTCCGACAACCGGTCGGCGGCGGCGAGGGCGTCATGGGCGACGGCGAGGGACCGCCGGACGCTCAGGTCGTCGTACTCCAGGTGGTGCAGCCTGTCTTCGGTGGCCGCCAGTTGCCCGGCGAGCACGTCGGGGGTGAGGGCGCGGCGGGCGGCCAGCCGGGCGGCGACCACACGCAGGGCGAGCGGCAGCCGGCCGGTGAGTCCGACGAGCGGGTGACCGGCGCCGATCTCGTCCCGCCCGCTGACCGCGCGCAGCAGCGCCGCACTGTCCTCGCCGGTCAGCGGCCCGAGCGGGAAACGGCGGGCGCCGTCGAGCGTGGTGAGCGGCGACCGGCTGGTGACGATCACCGCACAGCCGGGACCCCCCGGCAGCAGCGGCCGTACCTGCGCGGCGCTCGCCGCGTCGTCGAGCAGCAACAGGGTGCGGGTCGGCGCCAGCAGGGAGCGCAGCAAGGCGGCGGCCGCGTCGGGGTGCTCGGGGAGGTGCCGGGGGTCGACGCCGAGGTCCCGCAGCAGCGCGGCGAGCGCCTGACCAGGGGTGAGCGGGGGCACGCCCGGGGTGGCGCCGTGCAGGTGGAGGTGGAGCTGGCCGTCGGGGAAACGTTCCCTCAGCTGATGGGCCACGTACAGGGCGAGCGCGCTCTTCCCGACCCCGGCCATACCGCTGACGACGGCGAGGGCGGGGCCGGGCGGCGAGGCGAGGGCGGCGCACAGCTCCGCACGGACACCGGTGCGCCCGGTGAAGTGCGCCGGGGGCGGCGGGAGTTGGGCGGGCGGGGGCGTCGGGGAGTCGCCGCGCGTAGAACCGGGGCCGGAGTCAGCGGGTGCATCGAGGTCCGCGCCTTCCGGCCGACTGTTCACGGACGCGTCCCAGGGGGGTGCGGGGAACCGCCCGACCGGCCACGACGCACCCGCACCACCGTCGACCCCCACGCCTGCACCGGCGTCACCGACACCACGGTCACGGTCATCGTGGCCGCCGTCGCCGTCGCCGTGGCCGCCGTCGCCGTGGCCGCCGTCGCCGTGGCCGCCGTCGCCGTGGCCGCCATCGCCGTGGCCGCCATCGCCATGGCGGCCATCGCCATGGCCGCCATCGCCATGGCCGCCATCGCCATGGCCGCCGTCGCCGGTCGCGGGCTCCGGTGCGCTCCCGTGCGACGCGTCCTCCCCCACCGCCCCGCTCCCCCGCAACACCTCCACGTGGGCCTCCCGGACCGCCGCCCCCGGCTCGATGCCCAGCTCGTCCCTCAGACGGTTGCGCAGGTCCCGATGGACGGCGAGTGCCTCCGCCTGCCGGCCCGTCCGGTGCAGGGCGAGCATCAGCTGACGGTGGTAGGCCTCCCGGAGCGGATACTCGGCGACGAGCGCCGCCAACTCGGGTACCAGGGCCGCCGGGCGGTCCTCGCCGAGGGCGAGCTCCGCGTCGTAGCGCCACTCCAGCAGGAGCAGCCGGGCCGCCTCCAGACGCTGCACGAAGGCGTAGCCGCCGAAGTCCGCGGGAAGTCCGCTGAGCGGGGTACCGCGCCAGAGCGCGAGCGCGTCGGCGCAGGCACGCAGCACCGGCACCCACTCCTGTCGCCCGTGCGCCGCACGCGCCTGTACGACCAGCGCGTCGAACAGGTCGACGTCCAGCTCCCCCTCGTCCAGCCGCAGCAGGTACCCGGGTGGTACGGCACGCAGCCGCTCCGGGTCGTCGAGGAGCCGGCGCAACCGGGTGACGTGGTTGTGCAGCGAGGCCTGCGCGGACACCGGGGGCGCCCCGCCCCACAGCGCCTCCTTGAGCGACTCGACGGAGACCACCCGCCCGGCGTCGAGGAGCAGCGCGGCGAGCAGCGCACGCACCTTGGGGCTGCCGATGGACCGGACGCCGTCCGCGTCGATGAGAACAGGGGGCCCCAGCAGTCCGAACCGCAGCTCGTACCGCCGCATCGCTCCGCCCCATCGCCTTCCCGCGCGGTCATGGCAGACCGCGCCGCACGGCGGAACCGCCCGCCGGTCCCTGGATCCTGCCCGTGGATCGTGGCGGAATCCCATCCAGTCGGGGTCGGATTCCCGCCATCTTCTCCGTGCCGGTCGGAGCCGGAATCCGCAGGGATTCCGGCTTGCATCCCGGAGTTCTACGGCGGCTTCGCGCCAACTGGTCGGCGACCGCCGGGAGAACCGCTGGCCACATGTTAGCGATCCGTTGGCGAGCCTTGATGTGATCTTCGTATCGGATCGGGCCCGACGGCGCGAGCGCATGGCGCGCTGACTCGGGGGAGTGTCGCCGCAGGCCTGGATCCGGGGACGCGAGAGGGCTCCGGTCGGCGGAGGTGAACGACCGGGGCCCTCGTCCCGCTCTCCGCTCCCCGTTCTGCGTTCTGCGTTCTGCGTTCTGCGTTCTGCGTTCTGCGTTCTGCGTTCTGCGTTCTGCGGAGCGTTTCTCAGATGATCGGTGGGCGTCCGAGTCGCGTGAGGTGCCAGACCGTGCGCCAGCGCATGGGGCGCCGCTCCCCCGCCGGCTCGCGCAGGCCCTCCGCGAAACCCGCGCACCAGGCCTTCAGCCCGCCCGCCGAACGGGTGCGCAGCAGGGTGATGAGTGTCCAGACCCCCAGGTGGACCGGGATCAGCGGGAGCGGCAGCCGACGGCGGGTCAGCCAGACCCGGTTGCGAGCGGTCACCCGGAAGTAGACGGCGTGCCGGGCCGGCGAGGTACGGGGGTGCTGGAGCAGCAGCTCGGGCGCGTAGAGGATCCGCCAGCCGGCGTCGGCGGCCCGCCACGCGAGGTCGGTCTCCTCGTGCGCGAAGAAGAACTCCGCAGGCCAGTCGCCGATCTCGGCCAACATGTCCATGCGCAGGGCATGACCGCCGCCGAGGAACCCGGTGACGTACCCACCGCGCAGGGGGTCGGCGTTGCCGACGCGCGGCACGTGCCGCCGTTGGGTGGCGCCGTGTTCGTCGGCGATCCGGAAACCGACGATGCCGAGGCGGGGGTCGGCCGCGAACAGGTCGCGGACGTGCCGGAACACCTCGACGTCGACGAGCAGTCCGTCGTCGTCCAGTTCGACGACGACGTCCACGTCGCCGAAGGCGCGCAGCCGGGTGAGGGCGACGTTGCGGCCGCCCGGGCAGCCGAGGTTGTCCTCGACCTCGATCAGGGTCACCTCGCCGGGCAGGTCGAGGCGGCGGGCGACGTCGGGGAGCCGGCAGCCGTTGCCGACGATCACGATCCGGGCGGGTGCGAGATCCTGCTTGGCGACGGACCTGAGCAGGGCGTCGAGTTCGTCGGGCCGGTTCCCCATGGTCACCACGGTCACCCCGAGCCTCGGCTCCACCATGCCCCTCACCCCATCCGGCCGACGGCGGTGCCCGTGCCTGACCGCACGCCACTCACCGTTCACCAAGATGTTGCCCCAGGTGCGGTGCCGGTCCTGACTTCGGTCTGATTCACACCTTCTTCTACAGCGTTTTCCCACCCTCAGGTCAGTCGAGATTGTTGCCCCACAGAGACGTGTCGGTGCTCTTGAGGCTGGGGACGCCGCCGTACGTGCCGCCGTCGACGGTGACGAGCGGGGCGGAGAGCTGGTCCTCCAGAAGTCCGTCGCGGACCCGCACGATGGTGCTCTGGTGGTCGGTCCTGCCCGGCTTGAACGTCTTCCCTTCGATCGCGGCCTTCAGGTAGTACAGGGCGTACTTGGCGTAGAGGTCGACCGGCTGGGACACGGTGGCGTCGATGTCGCCGTCGGAGATGTCCTTGAGCTCCCGGGGAATGCCGTCGTTGGAGACGACGAACACGTGCTTCGGGTCCCTCGGGCCGACCAACAGCCCCTGCTGCCTGAGCACGTGGAGCGTGCTGGACAGGGCGAAGCTGGCCTGCATGTAGATGCCCTTGACGTCCGGGTCGGTGGTCAGGTCGGTCTGGAGCTTCTGCGCGGCGACGTCCCCGTCCCAGTTGGTGACCTCTCCGAGCACCTTGATGTCCGGGTAGTTCGCCTTCATGCATGCGTCGAACCCCTCGGTGCGGTCACGACCGTTGACCGATGCGAGGTCGCCCTGGAGCATCACGACCTTGCCCTTGCCGCCCAGCTTGGTGCCCAGGTACCGGCACGCCTTCTCGCCGTAGGCGCGGTTGTCGGCACGGACCACCATGGAGACCTTGCCGGTGTCGGGGCGGGTGTCGATGGTGACGACCGGGATCTTCGCCGCCTGCAACTGCGCCAGGATCGGCGCGATGGCAAAGGTGCTCTGCGGGGCCAGCGCGATGCCCTTGGCGCCCCGGAGGATGAGTGTCTGCGCGTTGGCGGCGAGCTTGGCGACATCGTTCTGCGAGTTGGTGGTCTTCAGCGAGAGGCCGAGTTGCCTGGCGTACTCCGGCGTGTACTTGATGTAGGCGTTCCAGAAGTCCGTGTCGGAGCGCGGGTAGTCGACGCCGACGACCGGCTTGTCGCCGCTCGACGCGGCCGTGCTGCCGGAGCCGCCGTTGCAGGCGCTGAGCAGCACCAGTGCGGAGAGGGCGGAAGCGGTGCAGCGGAGGACGGGTCTGGGCCTCATCGGTACTTCCCTCGCGCCTCCCGGGCCACTCGGACCAAAATGTCCCTTTTGTTCAATATACCCACCCTCTGTTCCCGGCCGTCGCCGTCAGGCGCGCCCGTGCGCCTGCTGGGTGTGCCGGGACAGTGAGTCGAGGACCACCGCGACGAAGAGCACCCCGCCCGTGATCACCAGCTGGACGGCGGTGGGCGTGTCGGTGAGGGCCATGCCGGAGGCGATCGACTGGATGACCAGGATGCCGAGCACCGCGGACCAGGTCGTACCGCGCCCTCCGAACAGACTGGTGCCGCCGATGACGGCGGCGGCGATCGCGTTGAGCAGCAGGACCCCGGAACCGGAGTTCTGGCTCACCGACGTGATGCGCGAGGCCAGGAACAGACCGCCGGTCGCCGCCAGGGTGCCGGAGACCGCCAGCACGGCCGTCTGTACGGCGGTCACGTTGAGGCTGGCGCGACGGGACGCCTCGACACTGCTCCCCAGTGCGTAGACCTGCCGGCCGTAGTGCGTGCGCCGGAGCACGACGTCGAGTCCCGCCACCGTGACGAGGAAGATCAGCAGAGCCAGCGGCAGGCCCTGGAACTGGTTCAGCAGATAGGCGGAGCCGAACGCGATCACCGCCACTGCTCCCGTGCGCACCGCGATGGTGTGCAGCGGACGGTGCGGCATGCCGACGGCCCGGCGGCGGCGCCTGTCCAGGTAGGAGGCGAGGAAGACCAGGGCCGTGGCGAGGGCCGCCACCGCGTAGCCGACGCCGTCGTCGGTGAAGTAGTAGCCGGTGAGGTGAGCGACGAGCCCGTCCTCGTGGAGGTTGATGGTGCCGCTGGTGCCGAGGATGGCGAGCATGAGCCCGTTCCACGTCAGCAGCCCGGCGAGGGTGACCACGAAGGCCGGCACCCGGGTCCTGGCGACGGAGTACCCCTGGACGGTTCCCGCCGCGGTGCCCGTGAGCACGGCGGCGATCAGGGCGAGCCATTCCGGCACGCCGTTGTCGACGTTGAGCACCGCGAAGACCGCGGCGGCGAACCCGCTGACCGAACCGACCGACAGGTCGAGTTCACCGAGCAGCAGCACGAAGACGATGCCGACCGCGATGAACCCCGTGCCCACGATGTCCACACTGAGGTTGGACAGGTTCCGGGGCGAGAGAAAGGTGGAATCCAGGCCCTGGAAGATGATCCAGACCGCGGCGAGGACCAGGGTGACGGGCAGGTAGCCCAGCTCACCGGCGCGCAGCCTGCGCCGCCGGACGGCGATCCAACCCGCCACGGCACGGCTGACGGCCCGCCCGGCACGGCGCTGACGGGCTCTCGCGGTGGCCGCCGTGGGATCGGCCCGCGTCTCGTCCGGCATGTCGCGTATCCCTTTCACCACTCGGCCTCTCGGTGGGCCGGCCGGCGGGGCACGTTGCTCGTGGCACCCGTGATGGAGGAGACGATCTGCTCCTGGGAGGTGGTGCTCACGTCGAAGAAACCGTTGTTGCGGCCGAGCCGCAGCACGGCGGCCCGGTCCGCGAGGGCCTTCACGTCACCCATGTTGTGGCTGATGAGCAGAATCCCCAGGCCTTGGTCGCGGAGGCGGTCGACGAGGTCGAGGACCTCGGTGGTCTGCTCGAACCCCAGCGCCGCGGTCGGTTCGTCCAGCAGGAGGACGCGCGGGTCGCCGAGGAGCGAGCGCGCGATGGCGACGGTCTGCCGCTGCCCGCTGGACAGTGACACCAGGGGACCGCGCAGATCGGGGACGCTCCGGGTCAGGCGCTCCAGCAGCTGCGTGGTGCGGCGCTCCATCTCCACCTCGTCGAGGAAGCCGAACCTGCGGATCTCCCGCCCGAGGAACAGGTTGCCGACGACGTCGAGGCTTCCGCACAGCGCCAGGTCCTGGTAGACGGTGGCGATGCCGAGGTCCCGGGCGTCCTGCGGACGCCTGATGTGAACGGGCCGGCCCTCCCACTCGATGCTCCCCTTGTCGGCGGGAACGACCCCGGAGATCACCTTGACCAGAGTGGACTTGCCGGCTCCGTTGTCGCCGAGCAGGGCGACGACCTCGCCGGCGTGGATCTCCAGCTCGATGTCCCGCAGGACCTCGACGACTCCGAAGCGCCTGCACACGCCGTGCAGGGCGAGCAAGGGGGGCGGCAAGAGAATCATCTCCTTCCGGGGCCTGGGACGGCCGGTCCCGCCTGTCAGGTGAGTCCGACCCGATGACAGTCGCGCGCGAGCGGCGGGGCGCAGATCTGTCCGATCGTGTACACACCGTCCTTCACCAGGGTGTTCTTGACGGTGGCCAGGGTCACGGACACCGGGGTGAGCAGCACGGCCGGAACCTCGGCGCCCCCGCGGGTTCTCACCCGCCCGGTGGCCACCTCGTCGAGGGGCCGGCCGCGCGCGGCGGCCACGGCCATGGCGCCGCCCGCGGCAGCCTCGGGTCCGAAGGGCTTGTAGACCGTCATGTACTGGTCGCCGCCGACAATGCGTCGTACGGCCGCGAGCTCGGCGTCCTGCCCGGTGACGGGCGGCAACGGGCTGACCTTGTCGGCCTTGAGGGCGGCGATACTGCCGGCCGCGAGCTCGTCGTTGGCCGCGTAGACGCCGTCGATGCTGCCGGCGCCCAGGGTGGAGATGGCCGCGGCCATGTTCTGGTCCGCCGTCTCCGCGCTCCACTGCGGGGTGTCGTACTCCTTGGCGATCGTCACCTTGCCCCGGAGTTCGGACAGCGCGCCCTGCTTGAACGACAGCGCGTTGGGGTCGCCGGGGTCGCCGTTCATCATCACGATCCGGCCGCCGTGCGCCTGGGCGCCCAGGGCCGTCAGCAGCGCCTTGCCCTGCAACCTGCCCACCTCCTCGGCGTCGAAGGAGACATAGCCCGCGATCGGGCCCTCGGCGAGGCGGTCGTAGGCGATGACGGGGATGTGCGCGGCGGCCGCTCTTCCCACCGCGGCGGCCATGGCCCTGGCGTCGACGGCCGCCAGCACGATGGCATCGACCCCGTGGGCGATCGTCGAGTCCATCTGTTCCTGCTGGATGGCCACGTCACCTTTGGCGTCGGCGTGCTCGATCCTGCAGTCGGCGCACAGCTGCCGGATCTTCTGTTCCAGCAGGGGCCTGTCCTGCTCCTCCCAGCGGGGGGTGGTGGAGTCCGGCAGCAGCAGGCCGATCGTCCGGGTGCTCCCCGAGCCGGGGGTGTCCCCGGCGCCCGATCCGCAGGCGGTGAGGGTCACGGCCGTCGAGACCACGGCCAGGGCAAGGGCGGTGTCCCGGACGCAGGTGTTCATGCGCGAGGCCTCCCTCCTCCCCAAGGCCGTGCGGCTGCGCCCGCGGTGCAGCGGCGTGGCCCGCCGGAGCGAGGCGAGGTCTCGGCCCGCGCTCGCCCGTATCGGGTGAAAGCGGCAAAACCACCGCCTCGCCAGTCTGACACCGGCCACGGTGAACTGCGAACGCGGTGCCACGCGACCGACCTGACGGCAATCTGTACCTTCTGTCCCTCTATGCGATTCTGGGGAGAAGGAGTGCGCAGTGGCAGCAGGTCGGCACCCCCGGCACGGACGGGAGGTGGATGCGGACATGCCTCAGCACGGCAGCGCCCGGGCCGGGCTCTCGCGGCCGGGTACGTCCGGGCCCGGCGTCGCGGGCACCGGCCCGCCGCCGGAGCCGGGGACCCCCGCGGGCATCCGCGCCCTGGCCTTCGCCGGAGCGGCGCTGGTCGTGCTCTACGTGCCCGACGCGGGAGCCGACGCCCTGCGCTCGGTGGACACGGCCGGCTGCGCCCCTGCCGAGTACGGACTGCCGGAGCGCCTGGCCCTGTCCGGCGGCTCGCCTGCGGCCCGCGCCTTGCGCGACTCGCGTCCCGTGTGGCTGACCCCCTCGGCACTCGCCTCCTGCCCCGAGGGGTGTCCGGCGCCGCCGCGCGCCCGGACATCCCTCGGGGCGTTGCCGCTGGGCACCGGGGACGGACGCCTCGGCTGCCTCGTCGTCGTGAGCGCCGGCGAGAACGGTTTCGAAGCCGAGCAGCAGCGCTTCCTGGAGCGCTACGCCACCGTGGTCGCCGGTGTACTGGAGGCGGGGGCCGCGGGAGGGCCGTCGTCGGCACCCCTGGCGTACGCCCTGCGCCGCATGCGCGTCGGCTCCTTCGTCCTGGTACCGGAAACCGGCGTCATCGACGCGGACGAGACGCTGCGCGAACTGGTCGGCATCGAGCCGGACGACTTCGACGGCAAGGCGGACTCCCTGCTCGCGTACGCACTGCCGGAAGACCTGCCCGCCCTGATGTCGGTGCTGGAGCCGTCCACCCGGACGTTCGGCCGACGCGAACTGGACTTCCGCGTCCGCTGTCCCACCGGTGAGATGCGCTGGCTGAGCCTGAGGTGCCGCGTGGCCGCGGGTGCCGACGGCAGGCCGGAGCAGGTGCTGGGTGTGGTGACGGCGACCTCGGTCCTGCACCGGGGCGCCGACGACGTCTCCCGGATCCAGTGGCTGACCGCCGCGCTCGACAAGGCCACCACCGTGCGCGACGTCAGCCAGGTGGCCGTCACCGCCCTGCGCGAACCCCTGGGCGCCGACCGGGTGGCACTCGCCGAGTTGCAGGACGAACGGCTCCAGGTCACGCTGCTCGACCCGCCGCAGCCCGCCGCCTGGCCGCGGACATGGCGCCCCCAGTGGCGTTCGGAGTGGCCCGACGCACCCCTCAGCGCCCTGCCCACCCTGCGGGCGGCTCTGCGTGACGGACGTGTGGACCTGCGGCCGGCAGGCGCCGCCTGCGAGCCGGGCCTCGACGGCATCGGCCCAGGAGGCCTCGCCGTCCTGCCGCTGCCCGCCAAGGGCCGGGCCGTCGGCGTGTGCCTGATCGGCTGGGACCGGCCGCACGAGTTCCTCCCCGAGGAACGTTCACTGCTCACCGCCACCTCCTCACTGGCCGGCCAGGCCCTCACCCGCGCCCACGCCCACGACGCGGAACAGGAACTCGCGACGATGCTGCAGCGCAGCCTCCTGCCGCGGCGTCTGCCCGAGCTCCCCGGCGGGATCGCCGTCGCCCGCTACCTGCCCGCCCGTCGGGGACTGCAGGTGGGCGGCGACTGGTACGACGTGATCGCCCTCTCCGAGGACCGGGTGGCGCTGGTCATCGGCGACGTGCAGGGCCACAGTGCCGCAGCCGCGACGATCATGGGACAGATGCGTACCGCGGTCAGGGCGTACGCGGTGGAAGGCCACCCGCCCGACGTGGTCGTCTCCCATGCCAACCGCCTCCTCGTCGGCATGGAGACGGATCTGTTCGCCACCTGCTGCTACGCCGAACTGGACATGGACGAGGGCGACGTCCTGTTCGTCCGGGCCGGGCACGTCGCACCGCTGCTGCGCCATCCCGACGGCGGCACCGAGGAGGTCGAGGTCGAGGGCAGCCTTCCGCTGGGCATCTCCATGGACGCCGAATTCCCGATGACCGCGGTGGCGCTGACGCCCGGAATGCTGCTCGCCCTGGTCACCGACGGGCTGGTCGAGGCCGCCGACCTGTCCCTGGACGAGGGCATGCGCCGCGCCCTCGCCACCCTCGCCGCGACCGATCCGTCGGATCCCGGACGGGTGGCCGACGAACTGCTGGGCGACCACGGTCGTCGTGAGGACGACGTGGCGCTGCTGCTGCTGCGCTACGACGGCATGAAGACCCGGCCGATCCGCTCGGGCTGGGCGGTGTGGCGGCTGCCCGACGCCGTCATGCACGCCCGCCGCTTCACCGCGCGCACCCTGCGCCGCTGGAAGGTCGAGGACGCCACCGACCCGGTGCTGCTGGTGGTGTCGGAACTCGTCACCAACGCGCTGGTGCACACCCAAGGACCGGTCCGGCTCGACCTGACGCTCCGCGGCGGCCGGGTGCGCGTCTGCGTGAGCGACTCCTCTCCCCGGGCGCCCGCCAGGCCCGTGATCGTGGACTGGGAGTCGACCGGCGGCCGGGGGCTGCTCCTGGTCGAGGCGGTGTCGGAGTCCTTCGGCACCGTGCCGATGGCCGGCGGCAAGCAGGTGTGCAGCGAGATAGCGGTACCGCGCCGTGAACCCGCTTCCGTGGGCGCGGACCCGGGCGCCGAGGACGGTGACCGATCATGACGTATCGCAGGCAACGCGTGGCGTCTCGTGCGCGGTATGTCGCCGGCGCGCTGGTCGCCGGCGTGCTGGCCGTGCCCTCGGCCGCCTGTACCGGGGACGGAGCAGCCACCACGGACAGCTTCACCGTCGGTCTGCTGCTGCCGAGCCGGGTGGTGCCCCGCTGGGAGAACTCCGACAAGCCGCTGATCGAGCAACGGATCAAACAGCTCTGCCCGCACTGCGACGTCGCCTACGCGAACGCGAACGACGACTCGACGGCCCAGCGGCAACAGATGATCGCCATGATCACCAAGGGGGCCAGGGTCATCGTCCTCGGCGCCGCGGACAACAGGGCGCTGCGCTCCACCGTCCAGGAGGCGCACGACGCGGGCGTCCCCGTCGTCGCCTACGACAGGCTCGCCGACGGCCCGGTCTCGGGCTACGTCAGCTTCGACGGCGTACAGGTCGGCACGTTGCAGGGCCGGGTTCTCCTCAAGGCCATGCCCGCCCCGACCAAGAACAGGACCATCGTCATGATGAACGGCGACCCGACCAGCACCAACGCCGCGACGTACAAGAGGGCCGCACTGTCCGTCCTGCGGGGCAAGGTGAGGATCGGCCGCTCCTACGACACCTCGGGCTGGAGCACGGACAACGCGAACGCCAACATGTCCGCCGCCATCTCGGCCCTGGGCCCGGGCCGGATCGACGGCGTCCTGGCCGCCAACGACGCCATGGCCGCAGGCGTCATCTCCGCGCTCAAGACCGCCCACGTCCGGCGCCTTCCCCCGGTCACCGGCCAGGACGCCGACCTCGACGCGGTCCAGCGCATCGTCGACGGCGAGCAGTCCATGACGGTGTACAAGTCCTTCCGCGCCGAAGCCGAAGCGGCCGCGGCCATGGCCGTCGCCCTGGGCCGCGGCGAGAAGCTGCACACCATCGCCACGACGACGACGGACAGCCCCACCACCCGCCACATCCCGTCCGTGCTTCTCAACCCGGTCGCCGTGACCACCGCCAACATCAAGCAGACCCTCGTCAAGGACGGCGTGTACACCATCGCCCAGATCTGCACACCGCAACTGCGGGCCGCCTGCGCGAAGGCGGGGCTGACGCGGTGAAGAGGCCGACCGAACCGCACACCGATCAAGAAAACGACAAAGGCCCAGATCAGATAACGTGACCTGGGCCTTTCCGAGAGAGCCGCTTTCGGGATTCGAACCCGAGACCTACGCATGACGAGGGCCTGCAAGATCGTGCCGGGTGGTGCTCACTGATCGCGTTCGGTCCTGTTCTCCCTGGTCAGAGACTTGCTGGCCGCCCGTACATGACGTCACATTAACTGGCTGCTTCCCCGTCCGCTCACGCATCGCTCACGCAACCCGGCTGCTCTCAGCTTCAGGACCCGGCTCCGAGTTGCTTCTGCATCTCGGCGATACGGCGACGCGTCGCCTCAGCCTCCCGCTCTTCGCGCCGGAGCTTCTCCTGAGCAGCCAGCCCGGGCGACCGGCGGCTGCCGTCTCACACAGCGCAGCCAGGCCCTCGCTGCGGATGTGGCCAGAACACGGCGGACAATGTCGAGGCGATCGACCTATCATCTAATTGTTCTAGTCCTAATCGAATAACTACATGAGGAGGCGGAATGGATCGCCCCTACCGGAGTTCCCATGGCCAGCAGCCGGGTCCGTTGCAGTGGTTCGCCGGGCTGCCCTGTCTGGTGGCCGCGTTGGTGGTTGCCGTGGTGTTCGCCGTGTCTTGGTCGGACCTGCCGGATCCCATGGCCGTGCACTTCGGCGAGGGGGGAGATGCCAACCGCTCCGCGTCCCCGGTGGAGATGCTGCTGATCTCCGAGCTGACCTTGCTCACCCTCGGCTTGGGGCTGTCCCGGGGTGCGGTACGGGGATCGCTCGCTCTGCGGTCGATCTACGCCACTTCTGCGGCTGCGGCCGTCTCCCTGGGGTATCTCTTCACGGTGGCGGTGCTGGTGAACGCCGATGCCAGCACCTCTGACGAGGTGCGCATGCCGTTGTGGCACCTGGCCGTTGCCGCGGCCCTGGCCGTGGCCGCTGCTGGCGGGGTGCGGGTGCTGATGTCTCGGGAGCACCCCACTGACACAGGTCAGTCGGCAGCCTCTGGAACCGTGGGCCTGCGGCCGGGTGAGAAGGCCGTATGGGTCCGTAGTGTCGGTCCACAGTGGCTGATAGCCGCTGGGGTGCTCGGCTCGGTCGTCGCCGTGGCCGCGGGTGTTCTCAGCTGGGTACTTGGTTTCTGGCTGTGGCCGGTAGGGCTGTTGTTCGCGGCGCTGGCCGGCGCCCGGGTCATTGTCGACGGCGGCGGGCTGACCATCCGGCCGCCACTGCTTCCCGTGCCCCGGATCCACATCCCGCTTCAGCGGATCGACAAGGCATGGGCCTCCCAGGTCCGGCCGTTGCCGGACCTGGGAGGCTGGGGATACCGGATTACCAAGAGCAGGCGCGGACTTGCGCTGCGGTCCGGACAGGCGCTGTGGCTGGAGCTGGATGACGGCCGGGAGTTCGTGGTGGCTGTGGATGACGCCGCGACGGCGGCCGGGCTGCTGAGCGACCTGCTGGCCAGGGACGCTCGACGGGACCGCTGAGATGCTGATTCGTATCGACGCCGGCTCTGCCGTCCCACTGGGGGAACAGATCGCCACCGCCGTACGGCGGGCGCTGGCCGAGGGCGGCCTGGGCCCCGGCGACCGGCTGCCCGCCGCCCGGGAGGTGGCCCGGCTACTAGAGGTCAACATTCACACCGTCCTGCGTGGTTATCAGCAGCTGCGTGACGAGGGATTGATCGACCTCCGTCGCGGCCGGGGTGCCGTGGTGATCGCCGTCCCGGCGCAGGCGCGACTGCGTGAAGCCGCGTTTCAGCTGGTGGCCGCGGCTCGTGAGGCCGGTTTCTCCGAGTCCAGGGCAGTCGCCTTGCTGCGTTCTTGCTGGTCGGAGGATTCGTGACCGGCGGGCCGCTTGCGCATGCGCAACTCCCCGCCCAGCGGCAGGCACAGGAGCAGCAGGCCCGCCCACATCGCCAGCGCGAAGCTCCACAGGCCCATCATCACGGCGATGCACAGATGGAAGCTCATGCCAGCCGCAAGGAGCACGTATCGGACGCGCTGCGGTACCAGCAGTGCAGCTGACAGGGAGATCTCGATGAACAGCGGCGTCCAGGTCAGCGCGGCGACGCCGACGGGGTTGGCGAGCACCGGGCCGACCAGTGGATGCAGCCATCCAGGTGCCCCGAAAGCCAGGCTGTTTCCCCAATACCACATGCCGGTGCCGTCCGCCCACTCTGCGTGCGGAAGTTTCGACACACAGGCTTGGAAGTACGCGACCGACATCTGCAGCCGCACGACGATCAGCGCGCTCGCACCGGCCAGCAGCAGCCAGCGCGGGTGCTCGGCGGCGGAGTCGGCAGTGCTCCAGTGCCATCGCCGACGGTCACCGAGAGCGGGGAGTATCAGCAGCAGGGTCAGGACGGCGGTCATCTGGTCGCCGCCGTCACCGATCGCGATGCCGGTGAAGACGCTGAAGCTGATGTAGGCGTGGGGAAGTGCGGTCAGCTGCGGCCGCCAACCGCTGGCCACGACGAGCAGGACCGCCACGCAGGCCCATCGCATGACGTCCAGATCATCGCGGGGGATGAGGCAGAAGGCACCGCCGGCCTCGACCCCGTGGCACGTGGGGTGGTTGCCCTGGAAGGCCACCGGGCGGAACAGCGTCGCGGAGTCGCTGAAGGCCAGGGTGAGGAGGGTGCCGAGCGCGAGGAGGGTGCGGGTGAGGCCGTAGATGTTCGTCCAGGGGGAGGGGGCATGCACTGGCGTGCGGCTCAGCATGTGACGTCCAGGACGGTGAGGCGGTCAGGGGTGTGGGTGGTGTGCATGATGTCGCGCCAGGCGAAGGGCACTGGCTTCTGCTCCACAAGCGCCACCCGGCCGCAAAGGGTCGGTTCGGGAACCCGGTTGGCGACCTTGCCCGGCCCCTTCGCCTGGCCCAGGCACGCCGCCAGGTCGCGGTCGCATTTCGTCCAGCGCAGCCCGTGAGCCTCCGCGAGGACCAGCGCCATCTCGATGCCCTGGGAGCGCGAGCGGCGGTTGAGCCCAAAGGCGTTGTGCGGGGCACCGTGCGGGGCCAGCAGCCGATCCTCCCAGGCACCGTCACGTAGAACGTAGGGCTGCAGTTCGCTGTCGCGAGGCGACTTGGTGAAGAAGCTCCAGCCCTGGGGAACCAGCCGGCTGACGGTGGGCGCAACAGTGGTCTGCCCAGGGAAGGTAAGGGTGTTGCCCGGGAGGTGAATCTGAATCACGTACAGCGCGGGCAGCAGCCAGGCCACGGTGGTCAGCATCACCCAGCGCCGGGAGAAGCCGACGCTGGAACGCGGCTGTTCCACCGTCAGCGGTAGTCGGTCTTGCCAGTCCTTCTGCCTCGGCATACCCCATGTGTCCTTCCAACTTCGCCCGGGGTGGGCGTGGCGTGCGGCAGGCAGCCGGGAAGCCGCCTGCCGCACGGTGGTGAAGTGGGTCAGATCGTGCGCAGTTGCTTGGTGAAGGCGGCGATCTGCTCATCGCTCTTCACCGGGGCGAGGTCACCGGCTCGCGCCGACCACCAGAAGTTCAGCTCGAGCACCACGTTGGCCTGGGAGGCCACGTTGATTCCTCCCACGACGTTGACGAACGCCACGACGTTCACGGTGACCGCGCAGGTGCCGGTGCCCGTACCGTCGTCCGACTGCACCTTGGCGATCTTCTCGATCTGGGCCGTGCCGGCGTCGACGGCGTCCTTGACCCGGAAGGGATTGCCGCTACGGACGTCTGCCGAGAACTGGGAGAAGAAGCTGGGAGAAGCCTTGTCGATCGCAGCCGCCAGCTTTGTGATCGCATTCCGCGCCTCGGGGGTTCCGTTCTTCTTCAGCTGACCGGTGCGGTCCCCGATGAAGGCGTCGCTCTTCAGCAGTTTCTCGCCGACCGTCCCTTGGCCGAAGTACAGGCCGGTGAACAGCGCCTTGCCGTCTGCGCGCGCTTCGGCCACGTGCACCGGAGCCGACGCTCTCACCGCCGGGCTGGCGGGTGCGTCAGCCGCATGGGCGGCCGTGATGGCACCGCCAGCCAGCAGTGCCCCTGTGGCTAAGGAGACCAGAATGGCTCTCTTCACTTTGCATACCTTTCTCCGCGTATGTCCGTCAGTTACTCAGCCCGGCCTCCGCCTTCAACTCCGGAGGCTTCCTCACGCCCCTCGCCGTCGCGCAGACTCAATCTCCGGCAGCACCGTCAGCGGACTTTGACCTGGGCCGTTCTGGTTTCGGAGCCTCCACCAGGCCGGGTGCCGTCGCAACCATCACGGCGACCGTGGCAGTAGTGACGACGAAGGCGGTTTCGCATTCTCCGGGCATGCCGAAAACCCCGCGCCCGGGTAGCCGAATGCATCAACTTCCCCTCGGCCGGAAGACAAGCAAGCTGACCCCAGCGGTTGCTGAGGTCTCACAAGTTGTCATGCGGACGTCATATGCACACGGGCGGGAATCAGTCCCACCGGTTTCCAGGGATGAAAGCAGACATCAACACGCAATTCGCCGCGCCCGGCGGGCGGAATTATCCATTCTGTTACCGCTTTTTGGTGTCGCACCGGCTGGAACGATTCGATCTGCCGTCTCCCCGGACGGCCCCGCGGACCTGCCGTACCTTTTCAGTCACGTTCGAACATCGTTCGATACCGTGGATAGAGAGCGATTACCCTCGCTCACCTGCGGGCTTGGCGAAGAAATGCCTCGTGACAAGTTGTCTCAGAGGTTGTACCCGCCTTGTGAGGAGCGCGTGCATCCTCTTTGCTCACTGCACACTTGTGGCTTTCCGGCGTCGCAAGAATGCAGAGGCCATCCATTACGGACGCCCAGGCGTCGCTGTCACTGCCCTCGCGTCCTCGCGCTCGGCGGATCCTGGCCGCACCCGCAGTGACCCACTCCGGCGCGCCCTTGGCGCCGGCCGTCATGGCCTGGTGGCGGAGGAGCTTTCCGACTTGGGCAAGCCCGTGGATCTCGTGGCGTCGCCCCTCGGCATGCCGCGCACCGTGTTGTCCTCGCCATGCGGTCTTGGCGCGCATGACTTCGGTGCGGACAACCGCCAGCGCAGGTCGGCTTCCGTGCGGAGCCGTACGAGGTAGGCGGGTGTCAGGCGCGGGACGCGGACCTCGATGGTGCCCTCGGTGCGGCGGGGTACGGCCAGCTCCACGCATTACTCCGGATCGGCGATGCCCACCGGTTCGCCTTCCGGCAGCGGCAGTCAGGTCAGCACGCCGCGACCGCCAGCTCCGCCCAGACGGTCTTGCCCCAGCGCATCTGGTCGTAGCCCCAGCGGTGTGACAGCCCGTCGACGAGTGCGAGGCCGCGCCCCGTCTCATCGCCGTCGGCGACCCGATCCATAGTCGGCAGAGCGTGGGATTTGTCGGTGACGCCGATCCGTACGAGATCGTCTGTGACGCGCCGGACGGAGACCCGGATCAGACGGCAGGAGGTGTGGCGGATCGCGTTGCTCACCAGCTCAGAGACGATCAGCGTGCCAGCATCGGTCAACTCGCCTATGCCCCAGGTGTTCAGCGCGACCGTGACAAGGCGTCGGGCACGACGGGCCATCTCGGGCTCGCACGAGAGAGTTTCGGTATAGCCGGGCGGGCCCACTGCGGCGGGTCTGGTCATGACGCTCACGGGGGTCGTCTCCTTTGAGCCGGGACGTCCCGCCCGCAACGGGGGAATACGGGCGGGACTCTCCTCCACTGTCGCCGAGGGGAGCCTGGACTTGCCCGGCGACGCCAACGACCGTACGGAGGGCCGGAGTTTCACCTCAACGAAATTGCGGAGAATTGCGCGACGTCATCCGAGGAAGGTGATCGCCGTCTCGATCAAGGCGCGGGCGGCGTTGCCGTGGACGGCCATTTTCGTCAGTTCCCCGAACGCTTTGCGGTAGTCGGCGAGTTCGCGTGGTTGCACCACGTTGACCTCGGCCGTGAGGGTCTCCACGACGCTGTGGGCGCCGTCGTGGAGGTAGAACGCCTCCAGCGGCCACATCGTCCTTTGCGCGGTGAAGGGAATGACGCCTAGCGAGACAGAAGGAAGCGGCATCACTGTCAGCAGGTGCCTGAGCTGTCCGGCCATCGTGTCGGCATCGCCGACGCGGTAGCGCAGAACGCACTCCTCCATGAGCACGACGAACCTGTGACCGCCCTCGTACAGGAACCGGCTCCGGGCGACACGGGCCGCGACGGCCTCGGAGACATCGTTGGGAGTGCCCTGGAAGTCGGTGATGGCCTCCATCAAGGCCGTGGCGTAGGCGGGGGTCTGGAAGAAGCCGGGCACGACGTTGGAGACGTACGCGCGGGTGACGCCGCTGTGCGCGTAGCGGTCGTAGATGTCCTCCTGGGTCTTGCGCATGCCGGTCCGGTGGCTCCTGCGCCACTCCACGTACATCGAGTCGACGGCGCGGGCGGTGGCGTTCAGGTCGTCGGCCTGGTCTGCGGCACCACAGGCGGTGCACCAGGCGCGGATGTCCCCGTCGGTTGGCTGCACCTCGGCTTTTTGGATGCGGGTGGTTTTCGCAGGGTGCCAGCCGCACCGGGCGGAGAGTTCTTTTCCGGTGAGGCCGGCGTCCTTGCGCAGGTGCGTCAGGCGTACGGCGAGCGCTTCACGGGCTGCCTGGGCGCTGGAGGAAGGGGAGGCGGGCATGGAGTGAGGTGCGGATCAGACGGTGTACTTCTCGTGGTCGACGGCGCGCTCCCATACAGCCTCGAAGGCGTCGGAGCAGAGCTTGACCACGGCGGGGTCCTCACTGAATTCCTTGGGCGGATCCGCCCAGTCGCCGTCCCCGGTGAAGATGTTGAACTGAACCAGGCGGTCGTCGAAGAGCCAGAAGTCGGCCCCCGGCAGGGCAATGTCCACGGCCCGCCGGCGAGGCAGCCAGCGCACCAGCTCTCCCGCCTCGACGTTCAGCGGGGTGGCGGCGTGCTCCCAGCGGATGTAGTCCGTCACAGGCTCGGACACGATCCGGGCCCGGCGCATCACCACTCCACGACCGACAGCCTCCCGTACGGTGCCCAGCCATCCGGGCCACCACCGTGCCGTCGGATCGAGATCGACGTGACCGGTGCGCTTGAACTGCTCGAACTCATCAGCCTCGTCACCGACGCCGTACGCGTCACGCATCTCCAGATGCACCGCGCTGCGGCGCGTACCAGCCAGCAGCTCAGCGAAGACCGGCACGCCGTTCTGCGACATCGCACGCCTCCCTCAGAATCGGCACCAGGCGGGCGGGGATACGGATCACCGTCTCATGGGCGGGGATTCCCACCGCGTGACCGGCGACCCACTCCGTACCACTGACCAGTGCCTCCAGCGCTTCCTCGGCCTTGATGCCCTGGAGGACCAGGTCGGCCGTCTCCTCCTCCACCCACACCGTCGGCGACCCTTCGCCCCCGGTGTTGGGGTCGATCCCAATGAACTGTAGGTCCACGATGCCCTCCCGGATCAAGCGGGTTGCGTGTTCTTGCGTGCGACGTTTCCGAAGGGTGCGAGGGTCGTCAAGGGCGCGGGGTGGGTTCGAGGCGACGTTGGCTTGAAGCCGCCAACTCGCCGCCGCGAAGCCGCGGGGTGCGGGACGCACCCCGCGCGACGGCCACCGGCTCGGTCGGTGCTGCCCTTGGGGAGGCAACGTAGTGACCGCTGCAGGCTGATCGTTTCGGGTCGGCTGGGCAGGGATCGAGCCCACCATGGTCGACTGCATGCGGGCAGCCTCGGCAAGGCGGTTGCGTGCCGGGTTTCGGCCGGTGTGCTGGATGCGAGTGATCAGCACGCGCGCGGGCTGGCGGGCAGTGGTCAACTCTCGCTGAGCAGCGGCCTCCTTGAGGAGCTGGTGGGGTTGATGGCCGCGGGCTTCGGCGTCGGCGAGGACGGTGGCGAGCGCCGGCCAGGCCGGGTCGGTCAGGACGCGCTCGGCGTGGTCGGGGATGGCTGCTCGTACGTCATTCGCGAGAACGCGGCGGGCTTGATCCTTGGGCTGCCTGGCTGTCAGGTCGGCGAGTGCCGGGGCAAGGGCGCGGTCGGCGGCCGTCTGGAGGTGCTGGACGGCCTGGCCCCCGGCGTCGGCCTGGTGGGCCTGGTTCTTCGCTTCGTGCCAGCGTGCGGCGATGATGGTCGCCCAGACGAGGGCGGCGGCCAGGGCGGCCAGTGCGCTGCCGTCGGGGCCGGTGGCGGTGTGGACGATGTCGCGCGCCGCGCTGCGCAGGGCGTGGGCGGCGCTGTCTTCGGCGCGGACCCGGGAACGCTGGGCTCAGGCAAACGCCTTGGCAGCGGACTGGAGTTCCGCACGCAGATGATCCGGAGCCTTCTGAGCGGTGGCTTCGATCAGTTCGCCGAGGGCGGTGATGTGGGCCTGGGCGTGGGCGTCGTCGGTGCCCGGCGGCGCCTGAAGTCCGGTCAGGACCTGATCGGCCGTCTGACCGTCAGCGAGTGGCTCGATCGGTGGCTCGACGGCAAGCGCATCCGCAAGTCGGGGCTCACCCGCTACGAGACCGATATCCGGTTCCATCTGAAGCCCCGGATCGGCCACCACCGTCTCGACCGCCTGCGTGTGAGCCATCTCAGCGAGATGTTCACGGCCATAGCCGACGGTAATGCCGAGATCCTGGAGCAGAACGCCCAGCGCCGGGCCGCGGTGGAGGAGTTGGCCACCGTGCCGTGGAAGGGTGCGGGCAACCGCGCCCACCGCAAGGTGATGAAGACGGCGATCGATGCCATGCCGCCGTTCCGGCGTGTGACCGGTCCGGCTACCCGGCTGCGCGTCAAGGCGACGCTGCGGTCCGCGTTGAGCGACGCGATCGGCCAGCAGATCCTCACCTTCAACCCGGCGGCGCACGTCGAGCTCGATCCTGTGCGCAAGCCGAAGGCTCTGGTGTGGACGGACGCGCGGGTCGCCAGGTGGGAGCAGACGGGCGAGAAGCCCTCCCCCGTCATGGTCTGGACGCCCGAACAGACAGACGCGTTCCTCGACTTCCTCGCGGAGGACCGGCTGTACGCGATGTGTCACCTGATCGCCTTCCGCGGCCTGCGGCGGGGCGAGGCATGCGCGCAGCCCTGGTCGGAGACCAACCTCGATGACCACTCCCTGACCGTCTCCGCTCAGCTCGTCCAGGACGGGTGGGAGGTCGAGACCTCGGAGCCCAAGACGGACAGCGGCTTCCGTGTGGTCGCGCTCGACGACGACACCGTCAGCGTCCTGAAGCGGCACCGCGAACAGCAGGACGCGCACCGTGAGGAGTGGGGATCAGCCTGGGGCGAGACCGGCATGGTCTTCACCCAGGAGGACGGCTCCTGGCTCCATCCCGGCAAGGTGACCGACCTCTTCGAGCGCCTCGTCGCCGCCTCCGGACTCCCGCCGATCCGGCTGCACGACCTCCGCCATGGGGCAGCCACGCTCATGCTCGCCGCCGGCATCGACGTGAAGATCGTGTCGGACACACTCGGGCACAGCGACACCCGCATTACGCGGGACATTTATCAGAGCGTTCTGCCGCAGGTCGGCAAGAACGCAGCCGAGGCCACCGCCAAGCTGGTCCCGCTCCAGCGGAAGACCGAGGCGGAGGAGGCCGCCCGCAAGGCCGCCAAGAAGGCCAAGGACAAGGCGAAAGCTGAGGCCAGGGCCAAGAGGAAGGGCAAGCGGAAGAAGCCCAAGAAGTAGGGCACCGGACCACTCCGCTCACGCATCGCTCACACAAGCCATCTCGCGGCACCCCGGCCGTGTGACGCGTCATGTCCCGAGCAACACAAAAGGCCAGGTCACGAGCTATGTGACCTGGCCTTTGCCGGAGCCGCTTTCGGGATTCGAACCCGAGACCTACGCATTACGAGTGCGTTGCTCTGGCCATCTGAGCTAAAGCGGCGCGTCGCCCGCACTATGGTGCGATCAGCGACGTCGGTAAGTCTACACAGTTTCCGGGGGTGCTCCGTACACGCCCCGGAGCGGGCGCTCCGGGGCCGGCCGTGGCCGCTACGTGGCCGCTACGAGCAGCGCTTTCCCTTCGCCGGCGGGGTGCCCTTGAGGAGGTAGGTGTCGATCGCCGAGTCGATGCAGGCGCTGCCTCGGCCGAAGGCGGTGTGGCCGTCGCCGACGTAGGTGAGGAGGTGGGCCGAGGCCAGCTGGCGGGCCAGGGACTGGGCCCAGGGGTAGGGGGTCGCCGGGTCCCGGGTGGTGCCGACCACGACGATCGGCGCGGCGCCCTTCGCCTCGATCCGGTGCGGCTGCCCCGTGGCCTTCACCGGCCAGTACGCGCAGTTCAGCGAGGCCCACGCCAGGTTCGGCCCGAACACGGGGGAGGCCTTCTCGAACTCGGGCAGCGCCTTCTCGACCTGCTCGGGGGTGGTGAAGGCGGGCGGCAGGTCCAGGCAGTTCACCGCCGCGTTGGCGGACATCAGGTTCGAGTAGTCGCCGTCGGAGTCCCGCTCGTAGTAGCTGTCGGAGAGGGCGAGCAGACCCGCGCCGTCGTTCTCCTTCATCGCCGCGTGCAGCGCGTCCCGCAGTTGTTCCCACTCCGCCTGGTCGTACATCGCCGCGATCACACCGGTCGTGGCGAGGGACTCGGTGAGCTTGCGGCCGTCCGCGTCGCCGGTCGGCACGGGGTGCGCGTCGAGCTTCCGGAAGAACGTCTTCATGGTGTCGGCGATCTGCTCCGGCGTACTGCCCTTGGCGCCGAGCGGGCAGTCGGTGCGCTTCGCGCAGTCCTTCGCGAAGGACTGGAACGCCGTCTCGAACCCCGCCGTCTGCTCCAGGTTCAGCCGGCGCGCGGTCAGCGAGGGGTCCATCGCACCGTCCAGCACCATCCGGCCCACCCGGTCCGGGAAGAGCCCCGCGTAGGTGGCGCCGAGGAACGTGCCGTACGACGCCCCCACGTAGTTCAGCTTCCGGTCGCCCAGCACCCCCCGCAGGATGTCCATGTCGCGTGCCGAGTCGACGGTGGAGACATGCCGCAGCAGCTGCGCCGCATGCGTTCCGCAGGCCTCCGCGAACTTGTTGTACGCCCCGACCAGCTGGTCCGTCTCCTTCTGGTCGTCGGGCGTCATGTCGGTCTCGGTGAACGCGTCCATCTGTCGACCGTTCAGGCACCGCACGGGCTCGCTGCGGGCGACTCCCCGCGGGTCGACCGCGACCATGTCGTAGCGGGCCCGGACCTCGGCGGGGTAGCCGATGCCGGCGTACTGCTGGAGGTAGTCGACCGCCGAGCCGCCCGGCCCGCCCGGGTTGACCAGCAGCGAACCGAGCGGCTCCGCCCTGCCGGTCGCCTTCTTCCGGGCCACCGCCAGCCGGACGTCACCCGCGCCGGGCCTGGCGTAGTCCAGCGGGGCCTTCATCGTGGCGCACTGGAAGCCGGGGACTCCGCAGTCGCGCCAGCTGAGCTTCTGGTCGTAGTACGGCGCCAGCGCGGGCGGCGTCGCACGGGGCAGCGCGGCCAGCTCGGCGGTACCGGCCGAGGTCGCCGCCGACGGCGCCGCCGCCGTCGCCGCGCTCCCCGGGGCGGAGCACCCGGAGGCGAGCAGGGCGGCGGCCGAGAGCAGGGCGGCCGCCATGGTCCGGGTGCGGGGGGCCGGGGTGTGGGGGGTCCGGGGCCGATTTCGGTTCTGGCGGGGCATTCGCCTGATGTGCATCAATCGAGCGTAACGCCGAGGAATGATCTCTGTGCAGTGCGTGCCGCGCGTGGCTCGTACGGGTGACCCCGGTCAACGACGGACCAGAGGCCCGTACGGCGTTCAGCCCGCTCTCAGGGCCATCGTCATCGCCTCCACCGCCAGCAGCGGCGCCACGTTGCGGTCCAGGGCGTCCCGGCAGGCGGCGATCGCCTCGATCCGGCGCAGCGTCGCCTCGGGCGAGCCGGCCCGTGCCAGCCGCTCCAGGGCGTCCTCGGCGTCCGCGTTGGCGATCGCGACCCGGGAGCCGAGCTGGAGGGCGAGGACGTCCCGGTAGAAGCCGGTCAGGTCGGTGAGGGCGACGTCGAGGCTGTCGCGCTGGGTCCTGGTGCGGCGGCGTTTCTGCATGTCCTCCAGGTCTTTCAGCACACCTGCCGTGCCGCGCGGCAGCCGACCGCCCTGGGTCGCGCCGAGCGCCGCCTTCAGCTCCTCGGTCTCCTTGCCGTCCATCTCCTCGGCGAGCTGCTTGGCGTCCTCGGCCGCCGCGTCCACCAGCTCCTGGGCGGCCTTCAGGCACGCGCCGACCTCGTCCAGCCGCAACGGCAGCTTCAGCACGGCCGCGCGGCGGGCACGGGCCGCCGGATCGGTGGCCAGGCGGCGGGCCCGGTCGACGTGCCCCTGGGTGGCGCGGGCCGCGTTCGCCGCGGTCTCCGGATCGACGCCCTCGCGCCGGACGAGCATGTCGGCGACCGCCTGGACCGACGGCGTGCTCAGGTTCAGGTGGCGGCAGCGGGAGCGGATCGTGGGCAGCACGTCCTCGAGCGAGGGGGCGCACAGCAGCCAGACCGTGCGGGGGGCGGGCTCCTCGACGGCCTTGAGGACGGCGTTGGCCGATTTCTCGTTCAGCCGCTCGGCGTCCTCGACCAGGATGATCTGCCAGCGGCCGGTCGCCGGGGACGTGTAGGACTTGCGGACCGTGTCGCGCATGTCCTTGACCAGGATCTCGGCGCCGACGGCGGCGACGGTCGTGACATCCGCGTGGGTGCCGACCAGCGCGGTGTGGCAGCCGTCGCAGAAGCCGCAGCCGGGGGCGCCGCCGAGGGCGCGGTCGGGACTGACGCACTGCAGCGCGGCGGCGAAGGCCCGCGCCGTCTGGTTGCGACCGGCGCCGGGCGGGCCCGTGAACAGCCAGGCGTGGGTCATCTTCGACGACTCCGGCAGCGGCTGGTCGGCCGCCGCCGCGGTGACGAGGGCGTCGGCGTCCCGGGCGGCGGCGGTGAGCACCTCGCTCACCCGCTCCTGCCCGACGATGTCGTCCCATACGGTCATGGGTCACGCCGCCCTTTCCCCACACATTCCCGGCACGGCCGGTACACACGTCCCGGCCCGGCACTCACGTCCCGGCCCGGCTTCCATTGTGCGGGCGCCCACTGACAACGGGGCGGCACCGGTCGGCACCGCCCCCGCACGCTCGCGCCCCGACCCCGCGGCCCGCGCCCGCGGCCGGCCGCGTTTCAGCCGCGTCGCCCGCGACCCCGGCGGCCACGCTCGTCGTCGGGCCCCTGCTCCTCGTACGAGCCGAGCAGCTCGTCCGCCAGCGACGGCAGGTCGTCCAGCGGGGTCTCCTCCGCCCAGTCGGGCCGGGGGCGCCGTCGCCGGGCCGGAACGTCGGCACCGGTACCCGTTTCGGCGTCGGCGTCGATCTGCGGCAGCTCGCGCGTGCGGTCCTCGGAACCGTCGGGGTCCCCGTCCGTCCGCTCGTCCCGGAAGAAGCCGCGCGGCATCCGGTCCGCCGGGCCGTCCGCGGCCGCCGAGGCGTCCTCGCGCACCGGAGGCAGTACTGCGGTCTCGTCGGCCGCGCCGGACCGCACCGGAGGCAGCACGGCCGTCTCGTCGGCGGCTCCTCCCGGCGTCACGGGCGGCAGCACCGCCGTCTCGTCAGCCGCGCCCGGCGGCACCGGCGGCAGCACCGCCGTCTCGTCCGCGGCGCCCCGGGGCTGCTCGCCCGGCACCGGCGGCTGCGGCAGCTTCGCCGTGACCTCGGACTCGGACTCGGGCTGTCGCGCCGCCGGCGCCGGCTCGTCCCGTACCGGACGCAGCACCTTCGTCTCGTCGTCCCGGCCCTCCGGCTTCACCACCGGCGTCGGCATGGTCGTCGCCTCCGGGGTGACACCGGGCGCCTTCGGCTGCGGGACCGCCGACCGGTGGGCGACCACGTCCGCCGCTGCCGCCGCCTCCGCCGCGGCGCGCCGCGCCTGCTCGGCCTTGACCAGGGCCTCCTCGGCCTTGCGCTGCTTCTCCAGGCGCCGCTGCTCGGCCTCGGCACGCAGCCGGGCCTCCTCCTCGGCCTGCTTGCGGCGCCGCTCTTCCTCGGCCTTGCGGCGGGCCTCGGCCTCCGCGCGGGCCTTCTCCTCGGCGAGCAGCCTGGCCTGCTCCTCCTCGGCACGCTTGCGCGCCTCCTCGGCCCGCAGCCGGGCCTCCTCCGCCTGCCGTTCGGCCTCGCGGCGCTGCGCCTCCTCCAGCTCGCGGCGCTTGCGCTCCTCCTCCTCGGCGCGCAGCTTGGCGAGCTGCTCCTGGCGCTCGCGCTCCAGGCGCTCCTCCTCGGCCTTGCGGGCGGCCTCCTCCTCGGCCTTGCGCCGGGCTTCCTCCTCGGCCTTCCTACGGGCCTCCTCGGCGGCCTTGATCTCGGCCTCCGACATCGGCAGCACGGTGTCCAGGCGGGCCCGGACGACGGTGGTGACGGCCTCGGCCTCCTGGCCGGCGTCGACCACCAGGTAGCGGCCGGGATCGGAGGCGGCCAGGGTGAGGAAACCGGCCCGCACGCGCGCGTGGAACTCGGCGGGCTCCGACTCCAGCCGGTCGGGCGCCTCGGTGAACCGCTCGCGGGCGATCTCCGGCGGCACGTCCAGCAGGACGGTGAGGTGCGGCACGAGGCCGTCGGTCGCCCAGCGGTTGATGCGGGCCACCTCGGTCGGGGACAGGTCGCGGCCCGCGCCCTGGTAGGCGACGGACGAGTCGATGTACCGGTCGGAGATGACGATCGCGCCGCGCTCCAGGGCGGGCCGGACGACGGTGTCGACGTGCTCCGCGCGGTCGGCGGCGTACAGCAGCGCCTCCGCGCGGTGCGACAGACCGGCGGACGACACGTCGAGGAGGATGGAGCGCAGCCGCTTGCCGACCGGGGTGGCGCCCGGCTCGCGGGTGAGGACGACCTCGTGGCCCTTGGCGCGGATCCACTCGGCGAGGGCCTCGGCCTGGGTGGACTTGCCCGCGCCGTCGCCGCCCTCCAGGGCGATGAAGAAACCGTTGGCGGTGGGCGCCTCGGCCGGGTCGTCACCGCCGAGCAGCGCGTCCCGCAGGTCGTGGCGCAGCGGTACGCCCGCACGGTCGTCGACCTTGGCCAGCACGAGCGCGGCCACCGGCAGGAGCAGCGCGCCGACCAGCATCAGGGTGAACGCGGCGCCGCCGTGCGCGAACACGAACTTGCCGTTCTCCAGCCGGTGCGGCCCGATCAGCGCGGCCACCAGGGGCGCGATCAGCACGCCGAGCGCTATGGCGACCCGGACCACCGCGTGCAGGTGCTCGGTCGTGCGCGCCCGCCGGAAGTCCTCGGTCTCCTGGTCGAGCAGGGTGTGGCCGGTGTTGGCGGCGACGCCCGCGCCGATCCCGGCCAGCGCGACGACCAGCACGACCGTGGTGACGTCCGGGACCAGGCCCGCGACCAGCAGCGCGATGCCGGTGAAAGCGATGGCCAGCGACAGCAGCCGGCGGCGCGAGAGCGTCGGCAGCAGCTGGGGCGCGGTGCGGATGCCGACGGCTACGCCACCGGTCAGGGCGAGCACCAGCAGGCCGTACAGGACCGGGCCGCCGCCCAGGTCCTTGGCGTGCAGCACGCAGACGGCGACGGCCGCGGAGATCGCCCCGGCGACGGCCGCGCAGGCCAGCACGAGCAGCGGGATGGCGCCGGTGCGGCCCGTGTCGGTGCCGGTGCCGGTCCTGGGGCGGCGCAGGCCCTCCAGCGGGGACCGCGCGCGGGGGGTGCGGGTGCCGGGCACCTCCAGGTAGACCAGCACGGAGAGCGACCCGGCGAACAGGCCGGCCGCCACGTACGAGCCGAGGGCCGCCTGGTGCTGGGCGAACCAGGCGATGCCCGTGCCCAGGAGGTTGTTGACCAGCGAGGCGGCGACGAGCGTGGCCGCGGCGAGCGGGACGGCCAGGAAGGTGGTGCGCAGCGACAGCCGGCGCAGGGCGTCCAGGTGGTCGGGCAGCGGTCGTACCGTCGCGCCCTCCAGGGGCGGGGCGGGCAGCAGCGCGGGGGCCGCGCTCTCCCGGCAGACGGTCCAGAAGCGCTCGGCGATCCCGGTGACGAAGGCGGTCACCAGGAGCAGGGCCGGGGCGTTGCGGGGTGTCCAGTCGATCCACAGGGGCGCGATGATCAGCAGGACGGCGCGCAGTCCGTCGGCGCCGACCATGGTCCAGCGGCGGTCGAGCGGGCCGTCGGTCGCGGTCAGGGAGGTGAGCGGGCCCAGCAGGACCGCGCCGAAGAGGAGAGTGGCGAGAATGCGCACCCCGAAGACGATCGCCACCGCGAACGCCACGCCCCGGTAGCCGCCGCCGAACGAGCCCTCGGCGACGGCCGCCTGGAGCGTCAGCACGACGAGCACGAGCAGTGCCAGGCTGTCGCCCACTCCGCTCACCAGCTGGGCGCTCCACAACCGCCTCAGCTCGGGTCGGCGCAGCAGGGAGCGGACGGCGCGCTCGCGGGAATCCGCTACCAGCGCGTCGTCCGGGTCTGTCTGGGGGGCCGTTGGCTGATCGGCTCGCGTCATGCTTTCAGCCTATCGGCAGCCACCGACAGCCCGCGGCGACCGTCCGGACGTACGCGCGCCCCGACACCAAGTTGATGCCGGGGCGTTCGCAATGCGAAGCCGATGTGACTGATGTGACCGTTGTGAGCCGACGGTTCACGTCGACTCGGTGCCGGGCTCAGTCCTCCGCGGTCGCCGTCCGAGAGGCGGCCGTCGTCTTCTTCGCCGCGGCGGTCGTCTTCTTGGCGGCCGCCGCGGCGGTCGTGGTCTTCTTCGCCGCGGTCTTCTTGGCGGCCGTCTTCTTCGCGGGCGCGGCCTTCTTGGCGGTCGCGGTCTTCTTCGCGGGCGCCTTCTTCGCCGTCTTCTTGGCGGGCCCCTTCGCCCGCTTCTCGGCGAGCAGTTCGAAACCGCGCTCGGGGGTGATCGTCTCGACGCTGTCGCCGGAGCGCAGGGTCGCGTTGGTCTCCCCGTCGGTGACGTAGGGACCGAAACGGCCGTCCTTCACCACGACCGGCTTCTCGCTGACCGGGTCGGTGCCCAGCTCCTTCAGCGGCGGCTTGGCGGCGGCCCGGCCGCGCTGCTTGGGCTGGGAGTAGATCTGCAGCGCCTCTTCGAGGGTGATCGTGAAGAGCTGGTCCTCGGAGGTGAGCGAACGCGAGTCCGTGCCCTTCTTCAGGTACGGCCCGTAGCGCCCGTTCTGCGCGGTGATCTCCTGGCCCTCGGCGTCGGTGCCGACGACGCGCGGCAGCGACATCAGCTTCAGCGCGTCCGCCAGCGTGACCGTGTCCAGGGACATGGTCTTGAAGAGCGACGCCGTGCGCGGCTTGACCGCGTTCTTGCCGGTCTTCGGGGTGCCCTCGGGGAGCACCTCGGTGACGTACGGGCCGTAGCGGCCGTCGCGGGCGATGATCTGGTGGCCGGTCTCCGGGTCGGCGCCCAGCTCGAAGTCGCCGCTCGGCTTGGCGAGCAGTTCCTCCGCGAGCTCGACGGACAGCTCGTCCGGGGCCAGGTCCTCGGGGACGTCCGCCCGCTGGTGGCCCTCGGCGTCCTTCTCGCCGCGCTCGATGTACGGGCCGTAGCGCCCGACTCGCAGCACGATGCCGTTGCCCACCGGGAACGAGGACACCTCGCGCGCGTCGATCGCACCGAGGTCGGTCACCAGCTCCTTGAGGCCGCCGAGGTGGTCCCCGTCGCCGTTGCCGGCGTCGGCCGCGCCGCCGACGGCTGTGCCCTCGCCGAAGTAGAAGCGCTTGAGCCACGGCACGGCCTGGGCCTGGCCTGCGGCGATGCGGTCGAGGTCGTCCTCCATGCGGGCGGTGAAGTCGTAGTCGACCAGCCGGCCGAAGTGCTTCTCCAGGAGGTTGACCACGGCGAAGGACAGGAAGGACGGCACGAGGGCCGTGCCCTTCTTGAAGACGTAGCCGCGGTCGAGGATGGTGCCGATGATCGACGCGTACGTCGACGGGCGGCCGATCTCGCGCTCTTCCAGCTCCTTGACCAGCGAGGCCTCGGTGTAGCGGGCCGGGGGCTTGGTGGCGTGCCCGTCGACCGTGATCTCCTCGGCGGACAGCGCGTCGCCCTCGTTGACCTGGGGCAGCCGGCGCTCGCGGTCGTCCAGCTCGGCGTTCGGGTCGTCGGCGCCCTCGACGTAGGCCTTGAGGAAGCCGTGGAAGGTGATGGTCTTGCCGGAGGCGCTGAACTCGGCGTCCCGGCCGTCGGAGGCGGTGCCGCCGATCTTCACGGTGACGGAGTTACCGGTCGCGTCCTTCATCTGGGAGGCGACGGTCCGCTTCCAGATCAGTTCGTAGAGCTTGAACTGGTCGCCGGTCAGGCCGGTCTCCGCCGGGGTGCGGAAACGATCACCCGAGGGGCGGATCGCCTCGTGCGCCTCCTGCGCGTTCTTGACCTTGGCGGCGTACGTCCGCGGGGCCGGGGGCAGGTAGTCGGCACCGTACAACTGCGTGACCTGGGCGCGGGCGGCCGCGATGGCGGTGTCGCTCAGCGTCGTGGAGTCGGTACGCATGTAGGTGATGTAGCCGTTCTCGTACAGCTTCTGGGCCACCTGCATGGTGGCCTTCGCGCCGAAGCCGAGCTTGCGCGAGGCCTCCTGCTGGAGGGTCGTCGTACGGAACGGGGCGTACGGCGAGCGGCGATACGGCTTGGACTCGACCGAGCGGACCGCGAACCGGGTGTTCTCCAGCGCGGCGGCGAGGGCGCGGGCGTTCGCCTCGTCGAGGTGGAGGGTGTTCGCGCTCTTGAGCTGCCCGAGCGAGTCGAAGTCACGGCCCTGGGCGACACGCCTGCCGTCGACGGCCTGGAGGCGGGCGACCAGCGAGGACGGGTCGGACGGGTCGCCCGCGCGGCCGGTCGCGAAGGTGCCCGTCAGGTCCCAGTACTCGGCGGACCGGAACGCGATGCGCTCGCGCTCCCGCTCGACCACGAGCCGGGTGGCCACGGACTGGACGCGGCCGGCCGACAGTCGCGGCATGACCTTCTTCCACAGGACCGGCGAGACCTCGTAGCCGTAGAGGCGGTCGAGGATGCGGCGGGTCTCCTGGGCGTCGACGAGCTTCTGGTTGAGCTGGCGCGGGTTGGCGACGGCGGCCCGGATCGCGTCCTTGGTGATCTCGTGGAAGACCATCCGCTTGACGGGGATCTTCGGCTTGAGGACCTCCTGGAGGTGCCAGGCGATCGCCTCGCCCTCGCGGTCCTCATCGGTGGCGAGGTAGAGCTCGTCGGAGTCCTTCAGCAGGTCCTTGAGCTTCTTGACCTGGGCCCGCTTGTCGGCGTTGACCACATAGATCGGCTCGAAGTCGTGCTCGACGTCCACGCCGAGGCGCCGGACCTCGCCGGTGTACTTCTCGGGCACCTCCGCGGCGCCGTTGGGAAGGTCACGGATGTGCCCGACGCTCGCTTCGACGACGTATCCGGGGCCCAGATAGCCCTTGATCGTCTTCGCCTTGGCAGGCGACTCGACGATGACGAGTCGGCGGCCGCCCTGTGCGGTCTCGCTGGTCGGGGACAACTTCGCTCTTCTCTCCGGTCGACGCTGTGGCCTCCCCAGGCCTTGCTCCCGGGGTCGTGGCACGGACACGGATGCCCGCTCACTTGGTGACGCTGCGGAGTGTGACGGTACATCCCGCCCCCGTGTCAAACGGGAAAAGCTCACAACGGCCACTCGAACGGTAACCCGACTACCGCCATTCCTGCCGCCCGGAGTCCTCGCCCGCCCTCCGGCGCCACCCGGAGCGTGACGCTCCCCTTACTCCCACGGCATCCTCACGAACGGGTCAGGCAGTACGGCCCCGAGGGCCAGCGCGACCACCGCGACGAGGCTCGCGAGGGTCGCCGACGCGCCCTGGCCCACCCCCTGGGCGACGGGTTCGCCGCGCCGGACCCGGGTGCCCGTCCACGCCAGCAGTGCGCCTCCGAACAGGGCGAACACCACCCCTGCGAAGATCGCAGGTCCGCTCTCCATGGCCCGCGCACCCCTTCCCGTCCGTCCGTGCGTGTCCAGCCTGCGGAGACTGGCACGCGGGGACGGCGAGCGGGCGGCGGGCGCAAGAAATCGAGGTGAACGAGGAGGCGTAACTCACTCGAACGTGCGATCGACTGGCTACCCGGCGAACGCGCGGGCCACATTTTTCCGGCCCTTTTCCATTCCCGGCGTGTCCCGAGCCCGCCCCCGGCCGGTCCCGCACCGGCCGGGCCGTGCGCCAGAGCCGCCGTCAGCCGGTCGGCTCCAGGAACCCCTGTTCCACCAGCAGCCGGATCTGCGCGGGGGTGCGGTCGCGCAGCAGCACCGGGTCCTCGCCGACCAGCTGGGCGATGGCGTCGAGAATCCGCCCCGCACTCAGCGTGCCGTCGCACACCCCTGCGAACCCGGCGCCCACCGTGTCCACCTTGGTCGCGCGGCGCATCCCGCGGTGCTGGCGCAGCACCACGTGCTCGGGGTCCTCGGCGCCGGGCAGCCCGACCTGCTCCTGGACCACCTCGACGGCGAGCTTGAAGTGTCCTTCGAGGAGTCCCGCGTCGTCGTGGTCACGGAGATAGTCGAGCCGTTCGAAGTGGGCGTGGATCGTGTCGCCGAGCGGTTGTTCGATCGAATGCGGCCACTCCTCGACGGTCACGGAGGGCACGGCGGCGCCCGTCCTGCGCAGCGTGATCCAGCCGAATCCCACCCCCTTCACCTTGAGCGCCTCGAACTCGTCGAGCCACGCGTCGTACCGCGCCTGGTAGTCCGCCGGGTCGCCGCGGTGGTCGCCGGAGTCCCTGAGCCACAGCTCGGCGTACTGGTTGACGTCCTGCACCTCGCGCTGCACGATCCACGCGTCGCAGTCGCGCGGCACCCACGACCTGACCCTGTCCTGCCAGTCCTCCCCCTCGACGTGCTGCCAGTTGGCGAGGAACTGCGCGAACCCGCCCTCGGTCAGCCGCTCCCCGGCCTGTTGAACGACCGAGCGGCACAGATCGTCCCCGCTCATCCCGCCGTCCCGGTAGGTGAGCCGGGCTCCGGGCGAGATCACGAACGGCGGGTTGGAGACGATGAGGTCGTACGTCTCCCCGTCCTTCACCGGCTCGTAGAGCGAGCCCTCGCGCAGGTCGGCCGCGGGTGCGCCGGACAGCGCCAGGGTGAGCGCCGTGATGTGCAGCGCGCGCGGGTTGAGGTCGGTCGCCGTCACGCGCGTGGCGTGCCGGGAGGCGTGCAGGGCCTGGATCCCGGAGCCCGTACCGAGGTCGAGGGCGGCGGCGACGGGCCTGCGGACGGTGATGCCGGCGAGCGTCGTGGACGCGCCGCCGACCCCGAGAACGACCTCTTCGTTCCGCTGCCCGACACCGCCGGCGCCGCCGACCGCGCAGCCGAGGTCGGACACGATGAACCAGTCCTCGCCGTCGGGTCCGCCGTACGGCCGGACGTCCACGGTGGCGGCGACCTCGGCACCGCCGACGGCAGTCAGCCAGCCGGCCTCCAGGAGGTCGTCGACGGGCAGGAAGCGGGCCACGCGCGCGTGCGGCACGGGTTGCTGGAGCAGGAACAGCCGCACGAGCGTCTCCAGCGGCGCGTCCCCGCGGGTCGCCCGGAGCGCGGGCACGGTCTCACTGCGGGCCAGCGCCGCGTACGCGGGCGCGCCGAGCAGTTCCAGGAGCCCGTCGGCGGTGAAGGAGGCGCCCAGCAGGGCGGTGCGCAGCCGGGCGGCGACGTCGGGGCGGTCGGAGGCGGGCAGGGTGGCGAGGCCGGAGTCAGTCACGCCCTCCATTGTGGCCCGCGCGCGCCATGGCAGGCGGGCCCAGCACGCCCTCACGAATCCGCCGGCCGGCCCACGGCCGACCGGAGTGCCGCGCCCCCGTCAGCCCGCCGTCGACGAGGCCGACGCCGAGGCTCCGGACGTCGTGGTGACCTTCTTGCAGCTGGCCTGTTCGGCGATCGCGTTCTTGACGTCGCCCTGCTCCAGGGCCTCCAGGGCCTGGGTGCCGCTCTTGTTCTGCGTCTCCAGGTCGGCCATCTGGGAGGCGACGTCGTGCAGCCCGGAGGCGAACTTCGCCTGGTCCTTGGTGTTCAGCGCGTCGACCTTCTTCTTCAGGCCGACGTAGGACGCGGAGAGGCTGTCGAGGTTCTTGACGACGTCCTGCTGACGCTTGGCGCCGTCGTCGACCCCGGGGGGCGCCCCCGCACCGCTGATGGCCGCCGCGAGCGCCTTGTAGCCGTCGGACATGTCCTGGAAGGCCTGGGAGTCGGTCTTCTGGATGGTCGCGGGCGAACTCGTGGTGTTCGAGGCCGTCTGCGCGATCGCCTCGTTGGCCGCCTTGATCTTCGCGTCCTGCGCGGGCACCGCGTCGCACACGGTCTTGGCCCAGGCGATCAGTTTCGGGTCGGGGCCCTTGTCACCGCTGCTGCACCCGGACAGCGCACCTACCAGTACCGCACCGCCGGACAGTGCGGCCGCGAGCTTCTTGTTCACCGGATCGGTCCCTTCCATGGCTCTCGGCCCCCGGAATCTACACGGCGGACGGCCGCCACCCTCACGATCGGCGCCTTTTAGTCCGCTTTTATGCCGATTCACTCAGGGGAGAGAAGGCTCACGACGAAACCACGCACACGGGTCTGTTTCCCTACGAATCCGGCGCTGACCGCGCAGGACGGGCACCCGGTGCGGGCGCGGGAGCGCGCAACGGGCGGACAGCGCGTCAACACGCGCCGTCCGCCCGCTCCTTGGCCGGGACCTTCGTGAGCGCCCCGGTGGGCGTCGCAGGACCGCCTACGAAACCACCGCCGGATCGGCCGACTTGGCCACCCGTTCGGAGCTCTCGTCGTCACCGACGGCGATACCGCGCCGCTTGGAGACGTACACCGCGCCGACGATCACGAGCAGGGCGAACACCGCAATGAGGATCCGGACGCCGATGCTCTTGTCATGGCCGTAGGAGAACTTGATCACCGCGGGCGCGATGAGCAGCGACACCAGGTTCATGACCTTGAGCAGCGGGTTGATCGCGGGACCCGCGGTGTCCTTGAAGGGATCGCCGACCGTGTCGCCGATCACCGTGGCGGCGTGGGCCTCACTGCCCTTGCCGCCGTGGTGGCCGTCCTCGACGAGCTTCTTCGCGTTGTCCCAGGCGCCACCGGAGTTGGCCAGGAAGACGGCCATCAGGGTGCCCGCGCCGATCGCCCCCGCGAGATAGGAGCCGAGCGCGCCGACGCCGAGCGTGAACCCGACGAAGATGGGCGCCATCACGGCGAGCAGTCCCGGCGTGGCCAGCTCCCGCAGGGCGTCCTTGGTGCAGATGTCGACGACCTTGCCGTACTCGGGCGTCTCCGTGTAGTCCATGATCCCGGGGTGCTCGCGGAACTGCCGCCGCACCTCGAAGACCACCGAACCGGCCGACCGCGACACCGCGTTGATGGCGAGTCCGGAGAAGAGGAAGACGACCGCCGCGCCCGCGATGAGGCCGACGAGGTTGTTGGGCTGCGAGATGTCCATCGACAGGCTGAGCGGCGAGCCCGCACCGGTCAGTCTCGCCCCCACGTCCTGCACGTTGGTGGTGATCGCGTCCCGGTACGACCCGAAGAGCGCCGACGCCGCGAGGACGGCGGTGGCGATCGCGATGCCCTTGGTGATGGCCTTGGTGGTGTTGCCGACGGCGTCCAGGTTGGTGAGCACCTGCGCGCCCGCGCCCACGACGTCACCGGACATCTCGGCGATGCCCTGGGCGTTGTCGGAGACCGGCCCGAAAGTGTCCATGGCGACGATCACACCGACCGTGGTGAGCAGGCCGGTGCCGGCCAGCGCCACCGCGAACAGCGCGAGCATGATCGACGTGCCGCCGAGCAGGAACGCGCCGTAGACGGCGAGACCGATCAGCAGAGCGGTGTAGACGGCCGATTCGAGACCGACCGAGATACCGGCGAGGACCACGGTGGCCGGACCGGTCAGCGAGGTCTTGCCGATGTCCCTGACGGGACGCCGGTTGGTCTCGGTGAAGTAGCCGGTCAGCTGCTGGATGACGGCCGCCAGCAGGATGCCGATGGCGACCGCGACGAGCGCGAGGATCCGCGGGTCGCCGTCCTTGGCCCGGATGGCCGCGTCGCTGATCCCGTGAAGGTCGGAGTACTTCCCCGGCAGGTAGACGAAGACCGCGACCGCGACCAGGACGAGCGAGATCACCGCGGAGATGAAGAAGCCGCGGTTGATGGCGGTCATGCCGCTGCGGTCGCTGCGCCGCGGCGCGACCGCGAAGATGCCGATCATCGCGGTGAGCACACCGATGGCCGGCACCAGGAGCGGGAAGGCGAGACCGGAGTCGCCGAAGGCCGCCTTGCCGAGGATCAGCGCGGCGACCAGGGTCACCGCGTACGACTCGAAGAGGTCGGCCGCCATGCCCGCGCAGTCGCCGACGTTGTCGCCCACGTTGTCGGCGATGGTCGCGGCATTGCGCGGGTCGTCCTCCGGAATGCCCTGTTCGACCTTGCCGACCAGGTCGGCGCCGACGTCGGCGGCCTTGGTGAAGATGCCGCCGCCGACACGCATGAACATGGCGATCAGGGCGGCGCCGAGGCCGAAGCCTTCGAGCACCTTCGGCGCGTCGGCCGCGTACACCAGCACCACACAGGAGGCGCCGAGCAGGCCGAGCCCCACGGTGAACATGCCGACCACGCCGCCCGTGCGGAAAGCGATCTTCATGGCTTTGTGCGAGACGGCGGTGAGATCCTTTTCCGGTTCGCCTTCCGCCGGTGTTGCTTCGCGGGCCGCTGCGGCGACCCGCACATTGCTGCGCACGGCGAGCCACATGCCGATATAACCGGTGGTCGCCGAGAAGGCCGCGCCGATCAGGAAGAAGATCGACCGGCCCGCGCGCTGATTCCAGTCGTCCGCGGGCAGCAGCAGAAGCAGGAAGAAGACCACGACGGCGAATACGCCGAGCGTGCGCAACTGTCGGCCCAGATAGGCGTTCGCGCCTTCCTGGACCGCCGCCGCGATCTTCTTCATGCTGTCGGTGCCCTCGCCCGCAGCGAGTACCTGACGGACCAGGATCCAGGCGACCACGAGCGCGGCCAGCGCCACGGCGGCGATGACCGCCACCAGGACCCGGTTGTCGTCGGTCAGGACCGCGGCCGCGAGGGTTGTGGGGTGGCCCAACTGATGAGGGGTAGAAAGCCCCGCCATTCGTCCTCCTTGACGCTTGGGCTGAGCTCAAGATGTGGACGGATTCTAGGTACCCGGGAGTGATCTAAACAGGGGCCGGTAAACGGAATTGGCCTTCTTGTGCTCTTCAGCAAATGATCGAGGTCAGGCCATCGAACCCGAAAGCGGTAACGCCCTAAAAGCATTGACGATCACCAGTGGAGCAATCGGCGCTTGATCGAATTATCCGGCGATCTGCCGGGTACCCCGATCGTGAATTGTTTCACGAATTCGGCCAAGCGGGTGACACCCGAGGGAAAATAACAAGAAGGGCCCTGCTCGCAGGGCCCTTCTTGTCTTCGATCAGGTGGCTCTCAGGTGAGCGCGACCCCCGGCGGGACGGTCGGCCAGGTCATGCGGATCAACCCGCCGTTCTCCCCGGTGGTGACCTCCACGTCGTCGACGAGACCGCTGATGACCGCGAGGCCCATCTCGTCCTCCTCGGCCTCCACGTCCGCCTCCGCCGAAGCACCGGATGTCCGGTCACCGGGAGCGGAGTGGGGCGCGTCGTCGCCGACCTCGATGGAGAACTGTTTCTCCTCCTCGATCAGCGCGACCCGCACGGGTTCGGTTATGCCGGAGCTCTGGTGCAGACCCACCGCTCGGGAACAGGCCTCGCCGACGGCCAGCCGGACCTCGTCCAGGACGGCCTCGTCCACTCCGGCCCTGCGAGCCACCGCCGCCGCCACCAGTCGGGCGGTGCGGACGTGCTCGGGCAGCGCGCTGAAGCGGAGTTCAACGGTGGCCATACGTCCCCCTCGGAAACGGGCGTGCGGTGGGGGGCCGGGCCGCCGAGAACCCGGACCCCCGATGAATTGCGTCCGTCGTGGGCACTGCGGCCCGTGCACGGCTGCCGGCACGGGCACGCGGGCCCGAACGGGCTGGGGTGGCAGGCGGGCGCGTACGGGACGTACGCGCCCGTGCCGGAGACCGGCCGGACGCCACGGACCGATGGGCGGTCCGGGACGCGTCGGCCGGTCCGGGTCAGTCGGTGGCCGCCACCGCTTCCTCGACCGAGGTGTGGATCGGGAACACCTTGGTGAGGCCGGTGATGCGGAAGATCTTCAGAATGCGCTCCTGGTTGCACACCAGGCGCAGCGAACCCTCATGGGCACGCACCCGCTTCAGGCCGCCGACCAGCACGCCGAGCCCGGTGGAGTCGAGGAAGTCGACGCCCTCCATGTCAACGACGAGGTGGAAATTCCCGTCGTTCACCAGCTCGACCAGCTGCTCGCGCAACTTGGGCGCGGTATATACGTCGATTTCGCCACCGACCTCGACGACCGTACGATCGCCGACTGTACGGGTCGACAGGGACAGGTCCACGGATCCTCCAGCACCTTGCTATCGAGCGGTCGCCCCTCGGGACACCTCGGCTTGCGGCCCCTGGGACGTTCGCCAGCCGCGATGGCATTCAATCACTTACCGGCAGGCGTGCACGACGCCTTGGCCCCATTGTCCGTCACGCCGGTGACACACTCGGTCCCGATGGCCATAAATCACCGATCCGATCGACCGCCGGTTCCGGCCGTGTCCGGGTTCTCTCCGGGCACGGTCCTGGACCGGCTCGCCTCCGGGCCGAGCCGGGCTTCGCGCATCACTCATACGGAGCACTTGCCCCCGCGTGCCGGTCGGCATGCCGTCTGGCCTGACCGGATTCGCGCGGAGGTGATCGCGGCCGTGCGGGAGTGCGGCATCGAGCACCCCTGGGAGCACCAGGCGCTGGCCGCCGAGCACGCCCTGGACGGCGACTCCGTGGTGGTCGCCACCGGCACCGCCTCCGGCAAGTCCCTGGCGTACCTCGTGCCCGTCCTGTCCACCCTCCTGGAGGGTTCCGAGGCACCGAACGGCCGCGGGGCCACCGCCCTCTACCTGGCGCCCACCAAGGCTCTCGCGGCCGATCAGTGCAGAGCGGTGAAGGAACTTTCACAACCGCTCGGCAACGCCGTGCGCCCCGCGGTCTACGACGGCGACACGCCGTACGAGGAACGCGAGTGGGTCCGCCAGTACGCCAACTACGTGCTCACCAACCCGGACATGCTGCACCGCGGGATACTCCCCGGGCACCCGCGCTGGTCCTCCTTCCTGAAGTCGCTGAAGTACGTCGTCATCGACGAGTGCCACACCTACCGGGGCGTCTTCGGCTCGCACGTCGCCCAGGTACTGCGCCGGCTGCGCCGCCTGTGCGCCCGCTACGGCGCCTCCCCGGTCTTCCTGCTGGCCTCCGCGACCGCCGCCGAACCGGCCGTCGCCGCCCGCCGGCTCACCGGACTGCCGGTCGTGGCGGTCGCCGACGACACATCCCCGCGCGGCGAACTGGTCTTCGCCCTGTGGGAGCCGCCACTGACCGAGCTGCACGGCGAGAAGGGCGCCCCCGTCCGGCGTACCGCCACCGCGGAGACCGCCGACCTGCTGACCGACCTCGCCGTGCAGGGCGTGCGCTCCGTCGCCTTCGTGCGCTCCAGACGCGGCGCGGAGCTGATCTCCGTCATCGCCCAGGAACGGCTGGCCGAGGTCGACCGTTCCCTCGCCCGGCGTGTCGCGGCCTATCGCGGCGGCTACCTTCCCGAGGAGCGGCGCGCCCTGGAACGCGCGCTGCACTCCGGGGAGCTGCTCGGACTTGCCGCCACGACGGCCCTGGAGCTGGGTGTGGACGTCTCCGGCCTGGACGCCGTACTGATCGCCGGGTACCCCGGTACGAGGGCCTCTGTGTGGCAGCAGGCGGGTCGCGCGGGCCGCTCCGGTCAGGGCGCCCTCGCCGTGCTGGTCGCCCGCGACGACCCGCTGGACACCTTCCTCGTCCATCATCCCGAGGCACTGTTCGACCAACCGGTGGAATCGACCGTCCTCGACCCCGACAACCCCTACGTCCTCGCCCCGCACCTGTGTGCCGCCGCGGCCGAGATCCCCCTCACCGACGACGACCTCGACCTCTTCGGACCCGCCTGCGCGGAACTGCTGCCGCAGCTGGAGGCCGCGAAGCTGCTGCGCCGCCGCACCAGGGCCTGGCACTGGACCCGACGGGAGCGGGCCGCCGACCTCACCGACATCCGCGGCGAGGGCGGCCGCCCGGTGCAGATCGTCGAGGCGGGCACCGGACGCCTGCTCGGCACGGTCGACGCGAGCGCCGCGCACTCCACCGTCCACGAGGGCGCCGTCCACCTCCACCAGGGCCGCACCTACCTCGTGCGGTCCCTGGACCTGGAGGACTCGGTGGCCCTGGTCGAACAGGCCGACCCGCCGTACTCCACGGTCGCCCGGGACACCACGGCCATCTCCGTCCTGGAGACCGACGTCGAGGTCCCCTGGGGCGACGGCCGTCTCTGCTACGGCTCCGTCGAGGTCACCAACCAGGTGGTCTCCTTCCTCCGGCGCCGGCTCATCACCGGCGAGGTCCTGGGCGAGACGAAACTCGACCTCCCTCCTCGTACGCTGCGCACCCGCGCGGTGTGGTGGACCGTCACCGAGGACCAGCTCGACGAGGCCCGGATCGACCCGGAGATCCTCGGCGGCGCCCTGCACGCCGCCGAGCACGCCTCCATCGGCCTGCTCCCGCTCTTCGCGACCTGCGACCGCTGGGACATCGGCGGCGTGTCGATCCCGCTGCACCCCGACACGCTCCTGCCGACGGTCTTCGTCTACGACGGCCACCCGGGCGGCGCGGGCTTCGCGGAGCGCGCCTTCCACACGGCCCGCACCTGGCTCACGGCCACCCGGGAGGCGATCGCCGCGTGCGAGTGCGACGCCGGGTGCCCCTCCTGCATCCAGTCCCCCAAGTGCGGCAACGGGAACGAGCCGTTGCACAAGCGGGGGGCGGTACGGCTCCTCACGGTGCTGCTGAAGGGGGCGCCGGACTAGAAGACCCATGAAGATCTTGGGGTTCTGGCCCCTCATGGGCGCGTCGCGGGCGGGCCCGCTCTGGCCCTGACCTCCGCCGCGAACGGTCCCGCTCCCGACGCCGCCGTCACGTCCGAGACGTCCCCCGTGAGCGCGCACCGCGTCAGCCGGGTGCCCTGTGCCCGTGCCACCCGGTCGGCCCGGGCACAGGCCACCGCCGTCCCCTCGGCCCAGTGGTCCGCCGCCGCGAGCGCGGCCATGTCGGCGCCGCCGGCCGCGCGATGCCGTGCGACCACGGCCTGCCCGAGTGCGAGCACGACGCCGAACACGACGCACAGCACGGCGATCGCCCCCACGCTCCACACGGTGGCGGATCCCTGATCCGAGTACCGGCGCTTCACGGTCCCTCCGCCGACGCCACCGCCGACTCGCGCACCTCGAACGGCAGCGCACCCAGCACCGGTGGTCTCGCCACCACCGTCACCCGGACCCGGTCGCCCTCTCTGCCCACGGTCACCGTCGCCCCGTCCGGCGCCGCCTCCTTCGTCACCGCGACCACCGCGTCCTCGGCGTCCTGCCGCGCGGCGGCCCGCGCCCCGGTGCGGGCGGCGTCCAGGCACCGGATCTGGGCGGCCACCACCAGCAGCCCCCACACCAGCGCCATCGTGAACGCCACCAGCACCGGCAGCACCACGGCCGCCTCCGCGGTCACGAACCCCCGGTCGGCCCGGCGCCCCCGCTCACATCCGCGCACTGAGGGCTCGTTTCACGATGTCCTGCAGTTCATGGCTGACCTGCCCGCTCGTCACCACCGCGTACAGGACCGCCGCGAACCCGACGGCGGCGATGATCCCCATCGCGTACTCGGACGTGACCATTCCGGCGTCCCGACGCAGCAGCATCCGCATCTTCTGGTACATCTCGACTCCCTTTGTTCGTTTAACCCGTTGAATCCCTTGAACCGTCGAACCGTCGAACGGGGTTGCATCCCCTGAACTCACGGCTCAGTTCCGTCGCCCGCCCGCCCGCGAGCCGTCATCCGCCACCTCCTCGCAGCACTCCGCCCGCCAGCCCGATCACCACGGGCAGCACCCCGACGCAGACGAACGCGGGCAGGAAGCAGAGCCCCACCGGCGCCGAGATCAGCACGGCCGCCCGTCGTGCCCGGGTGGTCGCGGCCCGCGCCCACTCCGCGCGGGCGTCCGAGGCGAGCCGGGCGACGGGGACCGCGGCCGGCAGCCCGGACTCGTCGGCCCGCTCCAGCAGCCGGGCCAGGGTGGCGGCACCCGGCAGCGCCGCCAACCGCCGCCAGGCGTCCGCCGGTTCACCGCCCAGCCGCACCTCGGCCGCGCCCCGCGCGAGCCCGTCCCCGACGGGTCCGCCGAGGGCCTCGCCGACGGCCTGGGCGGCGACCACCGGCCCGGCGCCGGCCGCGATGCAGGCCGCCAGGAGGTCGGCGGCGAGCGGGAGTTGACGCACGGCCTCGGCCGACTCCGCCCGCACCCCCCGCTCCCCGTCGGCCTCCCGTCGCCGCCGGCGCCACAGCCCCACGGCGACGCCCAGCCCCAGCAGCGCCCCGGTGATCCCGCCGATCAGCACCCAGCCGCCGCACACCACCCCGGCCACCGGCAGCCACCTGCGGAGGGCACCGCCCACGTCGGGGTGGAACTCCGCCGTCTCCAGGGCCAGCAGCGTGGCCATCCGGCGCCTTGCCCGGCGCCCGTGCCTGGCCCGCTCCAGCCGCCACGCCGACCAGCCCAGGGCCAGCAGCACCGCGGTCGCCGCCCCCAGCCTGTGGACGGCCTCCAGCTTGTGGAGGGCCTCCGCGCTCACAGCGCCTCAGCTCCCCGCACGATCCGGACCGCCCACCACATACCGGCGCCTTCGAAAACGGTGCCTGCGGCCAGGCAGCCCAGCCCGGCGCCGGTGTGCAGCAGCACCCGCAGCGGCTCGGCACCCATGGCCGAACCGAGCAACAGGCCGAGGGCGGGCAGGGCGGCGAGCATCAGGGCGGTGGCCCGGGCGCCCGACAACTGGGCGCGCAGGTCGGCCCGCTGGTCCCGGTCGGCGCGCAGGGCGGCGTCCAGGCGGTCCAGGCCCGCAGCCAGTCCCGCGCCCTGGTCGACCGCCACCCGCCAGCAGGCCCCGAGCCCCGACAGGCCGTCGGCACCCGGCTGCCGGGCCGCCACCGCGAGGGCGCCCGGCACATCCCCGCCGAAGCGGGCCGCCGCCACCACCGCAGCCTGCGCCTCGCCCAGTCCGCCGGAGTCCCGCGCGGCCCGCAGCAGCGCCTCGGCGGGCTGTCGTCCGGCACGCACCTCGCCGGCGAGCGCCCCGCACAGCGCGATCACCGCGTCCGCGCGCACGTCCCGGGCACGCCGCTCCTGCCGGGCCAGCCGCAGCCGGCGCAGCACCGGGACCCCGGCCGCCCCCATGAGGACCGGAAGGGCCGAACCGGCGAGGAACGCGAGCACCAGCCCGAGGACGAGGGCCCACCACTCCGCTCGCAGGCGGCCGTGCAGCCGCCGCAGTTCCCCGGCCGCACGCTCCCAGGAGGGCGGTCCGGTGGTCACCGCCCCGCCCCCGGCGAGCAGCAGCCGGGCCCGCTGCACCTCGCGCTGCCGCTCGGCCAGCAGCCAGGCCATGACCCCACCGCACACCACGACAGCACCCACCGTCGTCTCGCCCATCACAGGCACCCTTTCTCGGAATTCCGGTCACTCACGTCGCTTCGAAGCAGCTCCCGCAACCGCTCCCACCCCCGCTCGCGTGCGAACGCGTCCGTGCCCCAGCGCAGGGCCGGTACCGTCCGCACCAGACCCGAGGGGTCCCGTTCCAGCACGTGCACCTCGGTGATCCGGCGTCGGCCCGCGCGGTCCCGTGCGAGGTGCAGCACCACCGCCAGGGCGGCCGCCACCTGGCTGTGCAGGGCCGCCCGGTCGAGTCCCGCGGCCGTACCGAGCGCCTCCAGGCGGGCCGGTACGTCGGCCGCCGCATTGGCGTGCACGGTGCCGCAGCCGCCCTCGTGGCCGGTGTTGAGCGCGGCCAGCAGGTGCACCACCTCGGGCCCGCGCACCTCGCCGACCACGAGCCGGTCGGGGCGCATCCGCAGGGCCTGCCGGACCAGGTCCTCCAGGGTCACCAGGCCGGCGCCCTCCTGGTTGGCTGGTCTGGTCTCCAGCCGTACGACGTGGGGATGTTCGGGCCGCAGCTCCGCCGAGTCCTCGGCGAGCACGATCCGCTCCCCCGGGCCGACCAGCCCGAGCAGGGCGCTGAGCAGGGTCGTCTTGCCGGTGCCGGTGCCGCCGCTGACCAGGAAGGACAGCCGGGCCGCCAGCAGGGCGCGCAGGATCCGGTCACCGCCGGGCGGAACGGTGCCCGCCGCGACCAGTTCGTCCAGCGTGAACGCCCGGGGCCGTACCACCCGCAGGGACAGGCAGGTGCAGCCGACCGCCACCGGGGGCAGGACCGCGTGCAGGCGGGTGCCGTCGGGCAGCCGGGCGTCCGCCCAGGGACGCGCGTCGTCGAGGCGGCGGCCGGCCACCGCGGCCAGTCGCTGCGCGAGGCGTCGTACCGCCGCCGCGTCCGGGAAGGCGACCGGGGTCAGTTCCAGGCCGCCGCCGCGGTCCACCCAGACCCGGTCGGGGGCGGTCACCAGGACGTCGGTGACCGTGGGGTCGGCCAGCAGCGGCTCCAGGGGGCCGCTGCCGACCAGTTCGGAGCGGAGTCGTTCGGCCGCGCCGAGTACTTCGGCGTCGCCGAGCACCCGGCCCTGCGCGCGCAGCGCCTGCGCCACCCGCGCGGGCGTGGGTTCGGCGCCGCTCTCGGCGAGCCAGCGCCGCACCCCGTCGAGCAGGGCCGGGCCGTCACCGTCCGGGGTGCCGGGCCTCATACGCCACCTGCCTCGACCAGCGTCCGCTCCCAGAAGTCCTTGCAGAAGCGGGCCAGCGGCCCGCGTGCGACGGCGCCCGGGGGCTTGCGGTCGGGACGGGACAGGCCGGGTTCGGCGGGCACTTCGCCGGCCAGGGGCAGGCCGAGCAGGTGGGCCACCTCCCGGTCGTCCAGACCCGGCGCGTACGGCCCTCGCACCGCCACCCGCAGGTCGCGCACGACCATGCCGACGGTGGCCGCCACCCGTCCGGCGGCGGCGATCGCGCGCAGTTCGGCCGGAACCACCAGGACGGCCAGGTCGAGTTGGGTGAGGACTTCGGCGATCCCGTCGTCCAGGCGGCGCGGCAGGTCGACGACGACCGTGCCGCCGCGCCGCCGGGCGGCCGCGAGCACCGCGCGGACGGCGGGCGGCGGGATCGCCACGCAGTCGCCGCGGTCCCAGCTGAGGATGCGCAGCGAGTGCAGTTCGGGCAGCGACTCCTCCAGGGCGCCGCTGCCGAGCCGGCCGCGCGAGGCGGCGAAGGCGGGCCAGCGCAGGCCTTCGGCCGTCTCGCCGCCGAGGAGTACGTCGATTCCGCCGCCCAGTGGATCCGCGTCCACGAGGAGGGTGCGCAGTCCCTCACGCGCAGAGGTGACGGCGAGCGCGCAGGCGAGCGTGGAGGCACCGGCCCCGCCCCGGCCGCCGATCACTCCGACGGTGAGGGCCGGGCGGCCCACCCCCTCGACGACGTCGGCGATCCGGTCCACGAGCCACTGCTCGCCGTCCGGCAGCATCAGGACGTGGTCGGCGCCGATCTCCACGGCCCGTTTCCACACGTCGGGGTCGTCCTGGTCCTGGCCGACCAGCACCACTCCGCGTCGGCGTGTGGCCCCGCGCACCCGCCGTGCCGCGTCGTCGCCGACCAGGACGAGCGGGGCGGACTCCCAGCCGCCGCCGCGTTCCGGTACGCCGTGGTGGACCTCTGGTTTGGCGCCGGCCGCGGCGCACAGCCGCAAGAGGTCGTCGAGGAGTTCGGCGTCCTCGGTGACGATCATCGGGCGTCCGGGCCGTCCCGCGGCGGCGGGCGGTGGGTCCTGGGTGACGGTTTTGGCCATGTGAGCTTCCCCCTTGGCTGAGTGGTCGCTGAGTGGTCGCTGAGTGGTGGCGCGGGGCCACTGCGGTCCCGCGATTCCCAAACGTGTGAAGAACCGGCAATCGGCCTTCATATGCACGGCTGGTAGAAACCGGCCATTGACGCCCGGCAATGGGAACCGGCCATGAAGTGGCCGCTGCCGGATCGCGCTGGAATCACGGTGCAGCGAACCGGGAAATCGTGTGGATCTTGGTCGAAAACCGTGGACGGCCCGGGGGTTGTGAATATCTCCGTCACCCATACCGGTGAGCCCCGTTCCGAGGTCCGCGCGGCTTCCGCAGCGCAGCGTCTCGACTACTCGGAGTGACGGATCATGGGCATGCGAAAGGGGCGGCTGAAGCCGCCCGACCAGGCCTCGCGGCCCATGAAAAAGGGGGGAGAAACCCACCCGGACATGCGACGACCCCCACCGGGGGGGAGAGTGGGGGTCGTCTCCACGGCCGACTCGGGGGGGGAGGAGTCGGACCGGGTTAGCACGGTCGCGAACGATCCGTGACTTCCATGGTGTACCCGAGAGCCCTCTCAGGCAAACCCACGCGCCCCACCTTACGCCGAATGGTGGGCGCCTATGCTCAGGGTCGTGGAAAACCACTCCTCGCCCCGCACAGCGGCGTTCTTCGACCTGGACAAGACGGTCATTGCGAAGTCGAGCACGCTCACCTTCAGCAAGTCGTTCTACCAAGGCGGTCTGATCAACCGCAGGGCGGCACTGCGCACCGCTTACTCCCAGTTCGTGTTCCTGGTCGGCGGTATGGACCACGACCAGATGGAGCGCACCCGCGCGTACCTGTCCGGCCTCGTCCGCGGCTGGAACGTCCAGCAGGTCAAGGAGATCGTCGCCGAGACCCTGCACGACCTGATCGACCCGATCATCTACGACGAGGCCGCCTCCCTCATCGAGGAGCACCACCGGGCCGGCCGGGACGTCGTCATCGTGTCCACGTCGGGCGCGGAGGTGGTCGAGCCCATCGGCGAACTCCTCGGGGCGGACCGGGTGGTCGCCACCCGGATGGTCGTCGGCGAGGACGGCTGCTACACGGGCGAGGTGGAGTACTACGCGTACGGTCCGACGAAGGCGGAGGCCGTCCGCGAACTGGCCGCCTCCGAGGGGTACGACCTGGAGCGCTGCTACGCGTACAGCGACTCGGCGACCGATGTGCCGATGCTCCGTGCGGTCGGGCACCCGCACGCCGTGAACCCGGACCGCGCGCTGCGCCGCGAGGCTCTCGCGCACGGCTGGCCGATCCTCGACTTCCACCGCCCGGTGCGGCTCAAGCAGCGGCTCTCCGCGCCCCCGCGGCCGGCCCTGGTCGCCGCGGCCGCCATAGGCGCGGCAGCCGCCACCGCCGGTCTGGTCTGGTACGCGAGCCGGCGCCGGAGCACCGTCGCCTGAAGTGGGCGACCCCGGCCCTCATTCACCCGTTCGGCCCATCGGGTGACCTATTAGTACGTCTTTGAACCTAAAAGTAAAGAACTGCAGGCAGGGCTTCCGCTTGCTCCGGGCTTGCAGTACAAAGGGGTTAGCGGCCCGCGAGACCAAAGGACATCCGAGAGGATCACCTTTAATACGCATTTGGCCCCACGGACCGAGCATGGCCACCGAGCACCCACGCGACGTCGACCCGTCGATTACGGGCCAGCCGCACCAGGTGACGGGCAAAGCACCCGACCTGATGGGCGACACATCGAGGACGCTTGGTAACCCGGTGAACATGCCAGCGGCGGTACGAGTCCTCGTACCGCCGCAACCCTTTCCCGGCCCCCTCGGCCCTATGCTGCACCGCGCTGCAGCGCCTCACAGACCGCCGTCGACTCGCGCACGCCCAGTTCGACCGCGCGTCCGCAGTGCGCGATCCAGGCCGCCATCCCCTCCGGGGTTCCCGAGACGTAGCCGTCCAGGGCCGCCAGATAGGAGGCGCGGCCCAGCTCCGCATGGCCGACCTCGGCGGGGCAGATCGCCTTGGGGTCGAGACCGCTGCCGATCAGCACGATCCGCTCGGCCGCCCGCGCGACCAGTCCGTTGCACGTGGTGAAGGGCCGCAGGGCGAGCAGTTCGCCGTGCACCACGGCGGCCGTCACCAGTGCGGGCGCCTGGCTCCCCGCGAGGACCAGCTGGGCGAGGCCGTCCAGGCGTCCCGCCACCTCGTCCGCGTCCGGCTGCGGCAGCTCGATCAGCGGCTCGTCGGCACGCTCGCCGGCCTGCCGCGGCCTGCCGACCTCGTCGCCACCGGCGGCCGCCGCCACCAGGTGCAGCCGGGCCAGCACCCGCAGCGGCGACTGCCGCCAGATGGACAGCAGCTGCCCCGCCTCCGCGGTCAGCCGCAGCGCCGCTCCGACCACGCGCGCCTCGTCGTCCGCCCCGAAGTCGGAGCGCCGGCGCACCTCCTCAAGCGCCCAGTCGGCACCGGAGAGCGCGGCACTTCCCCGGGCGCCGCGCAGCGCGGCCTCGGAGGTGACGGCGTTGCTGCGGCGCCGCATGACCCGGTGGCCGTAGACCCGGTCCACGGCCTTGCGCACCGACTCCACGGACTCGGCCACCCCGGGCAGCGCGCCCAGGGCCGCGAGCGGGTCGGCGGTCGCACCTGTCGTACTCATGAGTACGACCCTACGCACCCCGGCCGCGTACTCCACGAAGGAGTGGTCTTCTTCACTCCACCTGACACCGTCAGCTACCGTTCGACTACTCTTCGTGAACATGAAAATTGCTTTCGTCGGGAAGGGCGGCAGCGGCAAGACCACGCTCTCCTCCCTGTTCATCCGCCACCTCGCGGCGGGCGGCGCGCCGGTGGTCGCCGTCGACGCCGACATCAACCAGCACCTCGGCCCCGCGCTCGGCCTCGACGAGTCGGAGGCGGCGGCACTGCCCGCGATGGGCGAGCGGCTGTCCCTGATCAAGGACTACCTGCGCGGCAACAACCCGCGCATCGCCTCCGCCGCGACGATGATCAAGACCACCCCGCCCGGCGAGGGCTCGCGGCTGGTCCGGGTGCGGGAGCCCAACCCGGTGTACGACGCGTGCGCACGGCCGGTGGAACTCGACGGCGGCGCCATCCGTTTGATGGTCACCGGGCCCTTCACGGACGCCGACCTGGGCGTCTCCTGCTACCACTCCAAGACCGGTGCGGTGGAGCTGTTCCTGAACCACCTCGTCGACGGCCCCGACGAATACGTCGTGGTCGACATGACGGCGGGTTCGGACTCCTTCGCCTCCGGCATGTTCACCCGCTTCGACATCACGTTCCTCGTCGCCGAGCCGACCCGGAAGGGGGTCTCCGTCTACCGCCAGTACAAGGAGTACGCCCGGGACTTCGGCGTCGCGCTCAAGGTCGTCGGCAACAAGGTGCAGGGGCAGGACGACATCGACTTCCTCCGCTCGGAGGTCGGGGACGACCTGCTGGTCACCGTCGGGCACTCGGACTGGGTACGCGCCATGGAGAAGGGCCGTCCACCCCGGTTCGAGCTCCTTGAGGACGCCAACCGCGACGCCCTGCGCAGTCTCAAGGCCGCCGCCGACGCGACGCACGAGCTGCGGGACTGGGAGCGTTACACCCGGCAGATGGTCCACTTCCACCTGAAGAACGCCCTGTCGTGGGGCAACGAACGCACCGGGGCCGACCTGGCCGCGCAGATCGACCCCGGCTTCGTGCTCGGTGAGCAAGTGGCGGCTACTGCCTGACCGCCGGCGCCCCGGGCACCCCCTTCGGTGCCGGGGCCGGGTGACCGGACAGGAAGGACGCCCAGCCCTGCCGCGGGGCCTCACCCACGCTCAGGCTCCGCAGCCGTGCCAGGACCTGCGGGTCCTGGGCGTCCAGCCAGTCGGCCAGCTGACGGAAGGAGACACAGCGCACGTCGGGCTTGTTGCAGACGTTCTGGACGACGTCGTCGAGGGCACGCATGTACGTGCCGCCGTTCCAGGACTCGAAGTGGTTGCCGATCACGAGCGGTGCTCGGTTGCCGTTGTAGGCCCGGTTGAAGCCCTGGATCAGCCCGTCACGCATCTGGTCGCCCCAGTAGTCGAACTTGTCGGGGTCCCCCTGGGTCTGGGTGCCGGACTGGTTGACCATGAAGTTGTAGTCCATGGTCAACTGCTCGTAGGAGTGGCCGGGGAAGGGCACGAGCTGCATGGACAGGTCCCACAGCCCTTCCCTCTTCTTCGGCCAGACCTGGTCGTTGACGCCGCTGGTGTCGTAGCGGAAGCCCAGCTGGCTCGCCGCCTTCACGAAGTTCTTCTGGCCCTCCAGGCAGGGGGTGCGGGCGCCGATGAGTTCCTTGTCGTAGTCGAAGGGCAGTGGCGCGGCGTCCTTCATGCCGGTGTTGGTCTTCCAGGTCTTCACGAACTGCTTGGCCTGGGCGATCTCGCTCTTCCACTCGGCCACCGACCACTGGCCGACCCCACCGTCCGGGCCGCAGAAGTGCCCGTTGAAGTGGGTGCCGATCTCGTTGCCCTCCAGCCAGGCCAGCCGTAGTTGCTTGACGGTGTCGGCGATGCCCTGTTCGTCGTTGAAGCCGATCTCGGAACGGCCGGGTGAGTGCTGCGGGGGGTGATAGAGGTCCTTCTTGTCCTCCGGCAGCATGTAGACGCCGCTGAGGAAGAACGTCATGTTCGCGTGGTTCTCCTTGGCGACCTTGCGGAAGTGCGAGAACAGCTTCTGGCTGTCCTCGCCGGCGCCGTCCCAGGAGAACACCACGAACTGCGGGGGCTTCTCACCGGGCTTGAGCTTCTCCGGCCGGGGCAGATGCGGCTGCGCCCCGGTGTACGCGGTGGAGCCGTCGCCGATCAGACGGACCACGCTCTCGGGCGCCGGCGCTCCCTTCCGCGGCCCGGACGCCCCTTTCTCGGAGTTGGTGCCGGTCGCGCAACCGGCCAGCGACGCGGCACAGGCCGCGGCGGCCACGGCGCCGACGGCGCCGACGGCGATCCTCTGGGTGGCGGCCAATTCCGCCCACCTTCTTCCTTCTCTCGGCGGACGCCCATGACGGCGTTTTATGGCGGTGTGCCGGGTATGTGCCGACAGCGCGGCCAAGGTCGCATAGGACCGAGAGAGGGATTAATACGACAAGCCGATGAACTGCCCACTTCACCCAAGGGGGCGAATCGATGACCCATTTGCCCAGGAAATCCGCACCCGGTTTTTACTCCGCATTGCGATTCATCTGCTGATCGCTGATCCATCCCGCCGCCGAACGCCGTGCCCCACGGCCGCGACGGAACACCCGCGCCGCCGCCCGCCCGTGGCGGCGGCCGACCCGCTCCAGGCGGGACTGGTCGCGGCGGCCGTCGGCGGCCTGGTCACCGTGCTCCGGCTCCGACTCCGACTCCGGCTCCGGCTCCGGCTCCGGCTCCCAGGAGGGCGCGACCCCGCTCGGGCGGTGGCTGTTGCATCGGCCGCCGAGCCCGGCAGGGCCGGCCGGCGGCAGCCGCGCCCCGAGGGCGCCCCACCCGATAGGTCTAAACCAATTGTCGGACGGCTCTTGTCACCGGACCCCCGGGTCTGATGAGCTGTGTGGCTTGGGACACAACGGACACCGGGACACCCTTCGAAAGGGAGATGTCGTGAGCAACGAGAGCCTGGCCAACCTCTTGAGGGAGGAGCGACGCTTCGCGCCGCCCGCCGACCTGGCCGAGAACGCCAATGTCGGGGCCGAGGCGTACGAAGAGGCCAAGGCTGACAGGCTCGGCTTCTGGGCCGCCCAGGCCCGCAGGCTGACCTGGGCCAAGGAGCCGACCGAGACGCTGGACTGGTCGAACCCGCCGTTCGCGAAGTGGTTCAAGGACGGCGAGCTCAACGTCGCGTACAACTGCGTGGACCGGCACGTGGAGGCCGGCCACGGCGACCGGGTCGCCATCCACTTCGAGGGCGAGCCCGGCGACAGCCGCGCGATCACCTACGCCGAGCTCAAGGACGAGGTCTCCAGGGCCGCGAACGCCCTGCTGGAGCTGGGAGTCCAGGCCGGCGACCGGGTCGCGATCTACATGCCGATGATCCCCGAGACGGCCGTCGCGATGCTCGCCTGCGCCCGGATCGGCGCCGCGCACTCCGTCGTCTTCGGCGGCTTCTCCGCCGACGCGCTCGCCACCCGCATCCAGGACGCGGACGCCCGGGTCGTCATCACGTCCGACGGCGGTTACCGGCGCGGCAAGCCGTCCGCGCTCAAGCCCGCCGTGGACGAGGCGGTCGGCAAGGCGGGCAACGTCGAGCACGTCCTGGTCGTCCGCCGTACCGGGCAGGAAGTGGCCTGGGACGACAGCCGGGACGTGTGGTGGCACGAGCTCGTCGACCGGCAGCCGGCCGAGCACACCCCGCAGGCCTTCCACGCCGAGCACCCGCTGTTCATCCTCTACACGTCCGGCACCACGGGGAAGCCGAAGGGCATCCTGCACACCTCGGGCGGTTACCTCACCCAGACGTCGTACACGCACTGGGCGGTCTTCGACCTCAAGCCGGAGACCGACGTCTACTGGTGCACGGCCGACGTCGGCTGGGTCACCGGCCACTCCTACATCGTCTACGGCCCGCTGGCCAACGGCGCGACCCAGGTGATGTACGAGGGCACCCCGGACACCCCGCACCAGGGCCGGTTCTGGGAGATCGTGCAGAAGTACGGGGTGACGATCCTGTACACGGCGCCCACCGCGATCCGCACGTTCATGAAGTGGGGCGACGACATCCCCGCGAAGTTCGACCTGAGCAGCCTGCGGGTGCTCGGCTCGGTCGGTGAGCCGATCAACCCCGAGGCCTGGATCTGGTACCGCAAGCACATCGGCGCCGACCGCACCCCCGTCGTGGACACCTGGTGGCAGACCGAGACCGGCGCCATGATGATCACGCCGCTGCCGGGTGTCACCGCGACCAAGCCCGGATCCGCGCAGACCCCGCTGCCCGGCATCTCGGCCACCGTCGTCGACGACGAGGCGAACGAGGTCCCGGACGGCGGTGGCGGCTACCTGGTCCTGACCGAGCCGTGGCCCTCGATGCTCCGCACCATCTGGGGCGACGACCAGCGCTTCCTGGACACCTACTGGTCCCGGTTCGAGGGCAGGTACTTCGCGGGCGACGGCGCGAAGAAGGACGACGACGGCGACATCTGGCTGCTCGGCCGCGTCGACGACGTCATGCTCGTCTCCGGTCACAACATCTCCACCACCGAGGTCGAGTCGGCCCTCGTCTCCCACCCGTCGGTGGCCGAGGCGGCCGTGGTCGGCGCGGCCGACGAGACCACCGGTCAGGCCATCGTCGCCTTCGTGATCCTGCGCGGCACCGCCGACGCCGAGGACGAGAACCTCATCGCCGACCTGCGCAACCACGTCGGCGCCACCCTCGGCCCGATCGCCAAGCCCAAGCGGGTCCTGCCGGTCGCCGAGCTGCCCAAGACCCGCTCCGGCAAGATCATGCGCAGGCTCCTGCGCGACGTCGCGGAGAACCGCCAGCTCGGCGACGTCACCACCCTGACGGACTCCACGGTCATGGACCTCATCCAGGCCAAGCTCCCCGCCGCACCCAGCGAGGACTGACCCGGACCGGGCCCACAGGGGCGCCCGGAGCGCGACGCGCCGGGCGCCTCATGTGCGCCTACCGTGGATCTCACCTGGCAATCACCGCCGCACCTTAGGTAAACTAAGCAAAGAGCGTGACCTCAGGTGTGCCGGGAAGTCTGGTCGGCAAGCTGCCCCACTCTGCCCACCGACCGGAGGTCCCCGTGTCCGCGCCCCGCACCACCCCCGTCCGCAGGTTCCTCGACCGGCTCTCCCTGCCCGAGCGGACCTTCGTGACGGACGCGCTGCGGACCGAGACCGTCGGCGGGGTGTTGCTCCTGCTCGCCGCCACGGCCGCGCTGCTCTGGTCGAACATCCCCGGCCTGCACCACAGCTACGAGACCGTCAGCCACTTCCACCTCGGTCCCACCGCCCTCGGCCTGCACCTGTCCGTCGCCCACTGGGCCGCCGACGGCCTGCTCGCGGTGTTCTTCTTCGTCGCCGGCATCGAACTCAAGCGGGAGCTGGTCGCCGGTGACCTGCGGGACCCCAGGGCGGCCGCACTGCCGGTGATCGCCGCCCTGTGCGGAATGGCCGTACCGGCGCTCGTCTACACCGTCACCAACCTGGTCGGCGGCGGCTCCACGCACGGCTGGGCGGTGCCGACGGCCACCGACATCGCCTTCGCGCTGGCCGTCCTCGCGGTCATCGGGACCTCCCTGCCGAGCGCGCTGCGCGCCTTCCTGCTCACCCTCGCCGTCGTCGACGACCTGTTCGCCATCCTGATCATCGCGGTCTTCTTCACCGGGCGGATCGACTTCGCCGCGCTCGGCGGCGCGGTGCTCGGCCTCGCCGTCTTCTGGCTGCTGCTGCGCAAGGGCGTGCGCGGCTGGTACGTGTACGTCCCGCTCGCGGTGGTGATCTGGACGCTGATGTACCACAGCGGTGTGCACGCGACCATCGCCGGTGTCGCCATGGGCCTGATGCAGCGCTGCACCACCCGCGAGGGTGAGGAGTGCTCCCCCGGCGAGCGCGTCGAGCACCTGGTGCGGCCGTGGTCGGCGGGGCTCGCGGTGCCGCTCTTCGCGCTCTTCAGCGCCGGCGTGACGGTGTCCAAGGGGGAGCTCGCGGACGTGTTCGGCAGGCCCGAGACGCTCGGGGTCGTCCTCGGTCTTGTCGTCGGCAAGACGGTCGGGATCTTCGGCGGAACGTGGCTGACGGCCCGCTTCACCCGGGCCTCGCTCGGCGGCGACCTCGCGTGGGGGGATGTCTTCGCGGTCGCCTCGCTCGCCGGGATCGGCTTCACGGTGTCGCTGCTCATCGGCGGACTCGCCTTCGAGGGCGACGCCGTGCTGACGGACGAGGTCAAGGCCGCCGTACTCACCGGATCGCTGATCGCGGCCCTGTGCGCCACCGTGCTGCTGAAGATACGCAACGCCCGCTACCGCAGCCTGGTCGAGGCCGAGGAGCGGGACGAGGACCACGACGGCATCCCGGACGTCTACGAGGAGGACGACCCGGCGTACCACCTGCGGATGGCGGAGATCTACGACCGCAAGGCGGCCGAACACCGCAGGATCGCCGCCGAGAAGGCGGCCGAGGAAGCCTCCCGCTAGCCACCGCGGCAGGCCCCGTCGGCCGCCCCGGAGGCACGACGCGCTTGCCGAAGTACCGGGCGGGGCAGGCGAGCAGGGCGGCCGTCCGGCATGATCTGACGAGACGGTACAAAAGACGATGACACGTACGCAGAGGGAGACCGCGATGAGCGCACCCGACGGCAGCCCGGTCGGTGCCGAACGCAGCATCGGCCAGTTGTTCGCCTCGGCCACGGCCGAGATGTCGGCGCTGGTGCACGACGAGATCGCGCTGGCCAAGGCCCAGCTGAAGCAGGACGTGAAGAAGGGCGCGACGAGCGGCGGTGCGTTCTCCGCGGCCGGTGTGCTGCTGCTGTTCTCCCTGCCGATGCTCAACTTCGCGCTGGCGTACGGCATCCGGACCTGGAGCCACTGGAACCTCGCGATCTGCTTCCTGCTCTCCTTCGCGGCGAACGTCCTGGTGGCCGCCGTCCTCGCGCTGATCGGCGTGGTCTTCGCGAAGAAGGCGAAGAAGAGCCAGGGCCCGCAGAAGGTGGCCGCCTCGATGAAGGAGACGGCGGGCGTGCTGCAGAACGCCAAGCCGCACCCCCGCCCGGAACTCCCCCGGGACGACGTGCCGGCCATCGAGGCTGTGGGACGCTCGACCTCATGACGGATCCCGCACCCTCGGCCGTACGGCCGGAGGGCCCCTGGACACACCGGGACGTCGCTGCCAACGGCGCCCGCTTCCACATCGCCGAACTCGGCGACGGCCCGCTGGTCATGCTGGTGCACGGCTTCCCCCAGTTCTGGTGGACCTGGCGGCACCAGATGGCCGCACTCGCCGACGCGGGTTTCCGGGCCGTCGCCATGGACCTCAGGGGCGTCGGCGGCAGCGACCGCACCCCCCGCGGCTACGACCCGGCCAACCTCGCCCTCGACATCACCGGCGTGATCCGCTCCCTGGGCGAACCCGACGCCGCGCTGGTCGGTCACGACCTGGGCGGCTACCTGGCGTGGACGGCGGCGGCGATGCGCCCCAAGCTGGTACGACGGCTCGCGGTCGTGTCCATGCCCCACCCGCGGCGCTGGCGCTCGGCGATGCTGCGGGACCGCCGGCAGTCCGCCGCCGCCTCCTACATCTGGGGTTTCCAGCGCCCCTGGATCCCCGAGCGGCAGCTCACCGCCGACGACGGCGCGCTGGTCGGCCGGCTGATCCGGGACTGGTCCGGGCCGCGGCTGCCCGAGGACGAGGCGGTGGAGACGTATCAGCGGGCGATGTGCATCCCGTCCACCGCGCACTGCTCGATCGAGCCCTACCGCTGGCTGGTGCGGTCGCTGGCCCGCCCCGACGGCGTCCAGTTCAACCGCCGGATGAAGCGTCCGGTGCGGGTGCCGACGCTGCATCTGCACGGTTCCCTGGACCCGGTGGCCCGCACCCGCAGCGCGGCCGGCTCCGGCGAGTACGTCGAAGCGCCGTACCGCTGGCGGCTGTTCGACGGTCTGGGGCACTTCCCGCACGAGGAGGACCCGGCGGCCTTCTCGACCGAGCTGATCAACTGGCTCAAAGACCCCGAACCCGATCGGTGACCGCGCCGATGCGCCCGGTATCCGGACCTGCACACCTGTTCTACGAACGGCCACATGCCTCGCGCATAGGCCGATTGGGGCGCGCCCGGGAGGTTATCGACCTTGGGGCGGGGGCAGACGTCGGGGTATGGGCTGGACGCACGACTACAGTGACGCACCCCGAAACCGCCGTACGGCAGGCGGTCCGAACCCCTACCGAGGAGCTGTCCCGCAGCTGCCGGGGACGGACCTGAGGGTAGGGATTCCGCATATTCTGCGCCGCCGGGCGCGCTGGGTCTCGGTACGTCTGCGCCACACCCGCGGCTGATCCCTCCGCGGGCCCCGAGGGGGTCCAGAGGGCGCAGCCATCGGCTCTAGAGGGCGCAGCTGTCGGTGTCCACCTGCTGGTTCGCGGTACGGCCCCGGGCGATGTCCGGCTGGATCTCGTCGGCCGTCAGCGCGTACCCGGTCTCGGCGTCGTCCAGGGACTTCGCGAAGACGACCCCGTACACCCGTCCCTCGGGCGTGAGCAGCGGGCCGCCGGAGTTGCCCTGACGGACGGTCGCGTACAGCGAGTAGACGTCGCGGCGTACGGTGCCGCGGTGATAGATGTCCGGGCCGTTGGCGGCGATGCGGCCGCGTACCCGGGCGGCACGCACGTCGTACGACCCGTTCTCCGGGAATCCGGCGACGATCGCGCTGTCACTGGTCCGCGCGTCCTTCGCGGAGAACTTCAGCGCCTTCGCGGGCAGGTTCGGCACGTCCAGCACCGCGATGTCGCGCTGCCAGTCGTACAGGACGACCCTGGCGTCGTACCTGCGGCCCTCGCCGCCGATCTGGACGGTGGGCTCGTCGACGCCGCCGACCACGTGCGCGTTGGTCATCACGCGGCGGTCGGCGAAGACGAAACCGGTGCCCTCCAGGATCTTGCCGCAGCTCTGCGCGGTGCCCGTCACCTTGACGATGGACCGCTGGGCGCTGACGGCCACCGCGCTGTTCGCGAGGGCGGGGTCGGGCGGCGGGACGTCGGTGATCGGCTCGTTGGCGAAGGGGCTGAAGACCTGCGGGAAGCCGTTCTGCGCGAGGACCTTGGAGAAGTCCGCGAACCAGGTGTCGGCCTGGTTGGGCAGCGCCCTGGACACTCCGAGGAGCACCTTGGAGCTGCGGACCTCCTTGCCGAGCGTCGGCAGGGTGGTGCCCGCGAGGGCGGAACCGATCAACCAGGCGACCAGCAGCATCGCCACCACGTTGACGAGCGCGCCACCGGTGGCGTCCAGGGCGCGGGCCGGGGACCAGGTGATGTACCGGCGCAGCTTGTTGCCCAGGTGGGTGGTCAGGGCCTGGCCGACCGAGGCGCAGACGATGACGACGACCACGGCGACCACCGCGGCGGTGGTGCTCACCTCGGCGTTGTCGGTCACCGCGTCCCAGATGACCGGCAGGGTGTAGACGGCGACGAGTCCGCCGCCCAGGAAGCCGATCACCGACAGGATGCCGACGACGAACCCCTGGCGGTAGCCGACGATCGCGAACCACACGGCGGCGACCAGCAACAGGATGTCCAGCACATTCACGGGGATCACCCTGTCATGACCGCCAGTCGAGCGGGACCAGCTTCTCGCGGTCCCAGGAGCGCTCCCATCCGGCGTAGTGCAGCAAGCGGTCGATCACTCCGGCCGTGAACCCCCACACGAGGGTGGATTCGACCAGAAATGCCGGACCTCGGTGTCCGCTGGGATGTACGGCGGTGGCCCGGTTGGCCGGATTCGTGAGATCCGCCACGGGGACCGTGAAGACCCGCGCCGTCTCGTTCGGATCGACCACGCCCACCGGGCTCGGCTCGCGCCACCAGCCCAGCACCGGCGTGACCACGAAGTGGCTCACCGGGATGTAGAGCCGCGGCAGCACCCCGAACAGCTGGACGCCGGCCGGATCCAGCCCGGTCTCCTCCTCGGCCTCGCGAAGAGCGGCCCGCAGCGGCCCGTCGGCCTTCGGGTCGCCGTCCTCGGGGTCGAGGGCGCCGCCGGGGAACGAGGGCTGCCCGGCGTGCGAGCGCAGCGAACCGGCCCGCTCCATCAGCAGCAGCTCGGGGCCGGCCGCGCCGTGTCCGAACAGGATCAGTACGGCCGACTGCCGTCCGGTGCCGTTCTCCGGGGGCAGGAAGCGGCTCAGCTGCAACGGCTGGACCGTCTCGGCGGCGCGCACCACCGGCTCCAGCCAGTCCGGCAGGCCCTCCTTGCGGAGCGCCGCGTCCGCACGCGACCCGTCGGCGTGTGCCCTGCTGCTGTGCGTCATGCCGTCCCCCGTCCTGCGCTGCTCCTCCGACCTGCGCTGCTCCCCCGGCCTGTCCGCCGCTCCCGGCCTGCCCGTTCCAACGCTCCGAGACTCCTCGATCGTTCCGTCCGCCGACCCGCGGAAGACCCCTGGGTCATGTCCCTGATCCGCCCGGTCATGCCTCCGGTACGGCGCCCAGCGGCGGGGCCGGCCTGCCGCCCGCGTCCAGATACGCCTGCGGAGGCTTCAGACGCTGACCGGGGAAGCCGCCCTTCTCGTACTTGAGCAGTTTCTTCGCCTTCTCCGGGTCGGTCTCCCCCTCGCCGTACGCCGGGCAGAGCGGGGCGATGGGGCAGGCGCCGCAGGCGGGCTTGCGGGCGTGGCAGATGCGGCGGCCGTGCCAGATGACGTGGTGCGAGAGGTCGGTCCAGTCGGTCTTCGGGAAGAGCGCGCCGACGGCCGCCTCGATCTTGTCGGGGTCGGTCTCCGCGGTCCACCGCCAGCGGCGGACCAGGCGCTGGAAGTGGGTGTCCACGGTGATGCCGGGGCGCCCGAACGCGTTGCCGAGCACGACGAAGGCGGTCTTGCGGCCGACGCCCGGCAGCTTGACCAGGTCTTCGAGCCGGCCCGGGACCTCACCGCCGAACTGCTCCACGAGGGCGCTGGAGAGCCCTATCACCGACTTCGTCTTGGCCCGGAAGAACCCGCACGGCCGCAGGATCTCCTCGACCTCCTCCGGGTTGGCGGCGGCCAGGTCCTCGGGGGTGGGGTACTTGGCGAAGAGCGTCGGGGTGGTCTGGTTGACCCTGAGGTCGGTGGTCTGGGCGGAGAGCACGGTGGCGACCAGGAGCTGGAAGGGGTTCTCGAAGTCCAGCTCGGGGTGGGCGTAGGGATACACCTCGGCGAGCTCGCGGTTGATCCGGCGGGCCCGGCGGACCAGCGCGGTGCGCGACTCGGCCTTCTTCGGCGCGGCCTTCTCCGGGGCGGCCTTCTCTGGCACGGCCTTCTTCGGCGCAACCTTCTTCGGCGCAACCTTCTTCACAGCTTTTGCTGCTTTTGTCGTTTCTTTCGATTCACCCGGGACAGCACCGGACCCTTGTTCGCCCACAGCGGAATCACGACGTACAACCACCCGCCCAGCCCCCTTGGCCTGTGCTCTCACCGGCGTTTTGGACACCCGGCCAGCCTAAAGCCCGGCACCGACATCCGCCCCGGACCCGGAAGATCAGCCCCCGATTGGACCCCTGCCGCTTACCTCGGGACACCTGTACGGCATCCTTGTGACAGATCACACTGTTTGGACCGTCCGGCAAAATGGGGAACACGGTCCCCTGGTACCAAGGGGGAGCAAGATCCCCTGAGCAGGTCGACAAGGAGAGAACTCGTGGACGACGTTCTGCGGCGCAACCCGCTCTTCGCGGCGCTCGATGACGAGCAGTCCGCGGAGCTGCGTGCCTCCATGAGTGAGGTGACCCTCGCGCGTGGCGACTCCCTGTTCCACGAGGGCGACCCGGGTGACCGGCTCTACGTAGTCACGGAGGGCAAGGTCAAGCTCCACCGCACCTCCCCCGACGGCCGCGAGAACATGCTCGCCGTCGTCGGCCCCGGCGAGCTGATCGGCGAGCTGTCGCTGTTCGACCCGGGCCCGCGGACGGCGACCGCCACCGCGCTGACCGAGGTCAAGCTGCTCGGCCTCGGCCACGGCGACCTCCAGCCCTGGCTGAACGCGCGCCCCGAGGTGGCCACCGCCCTGCTGCGCGCGGTCGCCCGCCGTCTGCGCAAGACCAACGACGCCATGTCCGACCTGGTCTTCTCCGATGTGCCCGGCCGGGTCGCGCGCGCCCTGCTCGACCTCTCCCGCCGCTTCGGCGTGCAGTCCGAGGAGGGCATCCACGTCGTCCACGACCTCACGCAGGAGGAGCTGGCCCAGCTGGTCGGCGCGTCCCGCGAGACCGTGAACAAGGCGCTGGCCGACTTCGCCCAGCGCGGCTGGCTGCGCCTGGAGGCGCGGGCCGTGATCCTGCTGGACGTCGAGCGGCTGGCCAAGCGCTCGCGCTGACGGCCGCACACGACCGTATGACGCATGGTTCCGCCTGCCCTGGGGCGGAACCATGCGTCATGACAGGACCTGGCACGTTGCCCGATGACTGAACCGGCTGTCCCCGCCCGTGGACTCGACTCCCTGGGCTTCATCGCTCGCGAGGGCTCGCACGCGCGCGTGCCGCACGTCTTCCGTCCCGTCGTCGCCGCGGCCCGTGACCGCTTGCTGAACGTCTTCGGGGCGCACCTGCACAGCGCGTACCTCTACGGCTCGGTCCCGCGCGGCACCGCGCGCGTGGGCCGCAGCGACCTGGATCTGGTGGCCGTCCTGCACGCGGAGCCGACCGACGCCGACCGGGCTGCGGCCCGCGCCCTGGGCGAGGCCCTGGACGTGGAGTTCCCCGAGATCGACGGGGCCGGCACCCTGCTCTATTCACGCGCGCGGGTGCTCAGCGAACTGGAGCGGTACGACATCGGCTGGTTCGTGGCCTGCCAGTGCACCCCGCTGCTCGGGGAGGACCTGGCCGAGTTCCTGCCCCGGTACCTCCCCGACTCCCTGCTCGCCCGCGAGACCAACGGCGACCTGGCCCGGTTCCTGCCGCGCTGGCGGGAGCGGATCGCGGCCGCCGAGGGCACCGAGCAGGCCCTGCGGCCCCTGGTGCGCTTCATGTCACGGCATCTGGTCCGCACGGGCTTCACCCTCGTCATGCCCCGCTGGAACGGCTGGACCAGCGATCTGCACGAGATGGCCGAGGCGTTCGCCGGCTACTACCCGGAACGCGCCGAACAGCTCCGCCGGGCGGCGCGGTCGGGGTACGAGCCGGTCGGCGACCCGGCCGTCCTGCGGTCGTACGTCGACGACCTCGGCCCCTGGCTCGCCGACGAGTACGCGCGCGTGCACGGCGTGAAGACGCCGCGGCCGCCCGGCTGGGCCTGACCGCCGGACCGCCGGTCACCGCACTAGATCAGCCCGTGCTCGCTCAGATAGTCCATCTGGGCCCGTACGGACAGTTCCGCCGCCGGCCACAGGGAGCGGTCCACGTCGGCGTAGACGTGGGCGACGACCGCGGCCGGCTGCCGGTGGCCGTTCTCGACGGCCGTCTCCACCTGGGCGAGCCGGTGGGCGCGGTGCGCCAGGTAGAACTCGACGGCTCCCTGGGCGTCCTCCAGGACCGGGCCGTGGCCCGGCAGGACCGTGTGCACGCCGTCGTCGACCGTCAGCGAGCGCAGCCGTCGCAGCGAGTCCAGGTAGTCGCCGAGGCGGCCGTCGGGGTGCGCCACGACCGTCGTACCGCGGCCGAGAATCGTGTCGCCGGTCAGGACGGCGCGGTCGGCCGGGAGGTGGAAGCTCAGGGAGTCGGCGGTATGACCGGGGGTGGGTACGACCCGGAGTTCCAGTCCGCCGGTCGTGATCACGTCACCCGCGGCGAGGCCCTCGTCACCGAGGCGCAGCGCCGGGTCGAGGGCACGCACGCGCGTGCCGGTCAGTTCCGCGAAGCGTCCGGCGCCCTCGGCGTGGTCCGGGTGGCCGTGGGTGAGCAGGGTGAGCGCGACGCGCTTGCCGGCCTTCTCCGCCGTGTCGACGACCGCGCGCAGGTGGTCGTCGTCCAGGGGGCCCGGGTCGATCACCACGGCCAGGTCGGAGTCGGGCTCGGCGACGATCCAGGTGTTGGTGCCGTCCAGGGTCATCGCGGAGGCGTTGGGTGCCAGCACGTTGACGGACCGCGCGGTGGCCGGCCCCGAACGGACCGTGTCGCGGGGCTGGCCGGGCAGGGCCGCTGCGTTCGTCATGCGGGGCCTCCGGCCATGGGTCCGGCGACGGAACCCGCGCCGGGTCCCGTCGCGGGGGCGGTCGCTATGTGCTTGGTGAACTCGTCGTGGCCCGGCCAGGTCAGGACGATCACGCCGTCCTCCAGGCGGGCGCGCGCCAGCACCGGGGTCATGTCCCGCGCGGGCGCCGCCGCGAGCGCCTGCGCGGCGGTGGCGTACGGCGTGAGCTGGCGCAGCGTCGCGATGGTGGGCGGCATCATCAGCAGGTCACCCCGGTCGTAGCCGGCGGCGGCCCGGGCGGGGCTGATCCAGACGGTGCGGTCGGCCTCCGTGGAGGCGTTGCGGGTGCGCTGGCCCGAGGGGAGCGCGGCGACGAAGAACCAGGTGTCGTAGCGGCGGGTCTCGAACTCCGGGGTGATCCAGCGGGTCCAGGCGCCCAGCAGGTCGGACCGCAGGACCAGGCCCCGCCGGTCCAGGAACTCGGCGAAGGACAGCTCACGGGCGACCAGGGCGGCGCGGTCGGCCTCCCAGTCGTCCCCCGTGGTGTCCCCGACCACCTGGTCGCCGGTCGGGCCCGCGAGCAGGACGCCCGCCTCCTCGTAGGTCTCCCGCACGGCCGCGCAGACGATCGCCTGGGCGCCCGCCTCGTCGGTCCCGAGCCGCTCGGCCCACCACGCGCGCGTGGGCCCCGCCCAGCGGACCTGGTGGTCGTCGTCGCGCGGGTCGACACCGCCGCCCGGATACGCGTACGCGCCTCCGGCGAAAGCCATGGAGGCGCGTCTGCGCAGCATGTGGACGACCATGCCGTCCGGGGTGTCCTTCAGGAGCAGCACGGTCGCCGCGCGCTTCGGCGGGACCGGCACGAGGGTGCCCTCCGTGTGGGCGCGGATGCGTTCCGGCCACTCCGGGGGATACCACTGTCCATCGGCCATTACCGGAGGCTATCCCGTGGTGCGCGAATGTTCGAGAGGTGGCCTGTGGCGTCCTCGTCACGACTCACCGCGCGCTCATGGCGCACCGCTCACGGCGCACCGCTCACGGCACCAGCTCGACCTGCACCTCGACCTCGACCGGCGCGTCCAGCGGCAGCACCGCGACGCCCACCGCGCTGCGCGCGTGCACGCCCTTGTCACCGAGGACCTCGCCGAGCAGTTCGCTGGCGCCGTTGATCACGCCCGGCTGCCCGGTGAAGTCGGCGGCGGAGGCGACGAAGCCGACGACCTTCACGACGCGCGCGATCCGGTCCAGGTCACCGACGACGGACTGCACGGCGGCCAGGGCGTTCAGCGCGCAGGTGCGGGCCAGCTCCTTGGCCTCGTCCGCGGTGACCTCGGCGCCGACCTTGCCGGTGACCGGGAGCTTGCCGTCGACCATCGGCAGCTGGCCGGAGGTGTAGACGTACACGCCCGACTGCACGGCCGGCTGGTAGGCGGCGAGCGGCGGGACGACCGCCGGCAGCGAGAGACCGAGTTCGGCCAGCCTGGCCTCGACGGCGCTCATCACGGCTTCTCCCGCTTCAGGTAGGCCACGAGCTGTTCGGGGTTGTTGGGCCCGGGCACGACCTGGACGAGCTCCCAGCCGTCCTCGCCCCAGGTGTCCAGGATCTGCTTCGTGGCGTGGACGAGCAGCGGCACGGTTGCGTATTCCCACTTGGTCATGCGGCCGACTTTATCCGCTGGCGGGCACGGGGCAGACGTAGGACCGTGAGCAGCGTTATCCACAGCCTCCCGCGTGAGTGTCCGGCCGACTGGTTAGGCTCGAAGACGTGAGCAGGCTCCAGGTCGTCAGCGGCAAGGGCGGGACCGGAAAGACGACGGTCGCCGCCGCACTCGCGCTGGCCCTCGCGACCGAGGGGAAGCGGACGCTTCTCGTGGAGGTCGAGGGCCGGCAGGGCATCGCCCAGCTCTTCGAGACGGAGGCGTTGCCTTATGAGGAGCGGAAGATCGCCGTCGCGCCGGGAGGCGGTGAGGTCTACGCGCTGGCCATCGATCCCGAACTGGCCCTTCTGGACTACCTCCAGATGTTCTACAAGCTCGGCGGGGCGGGGCGCGCCCTGAAGAAGCTGGGCGCGATCGACTTCGCCACCACCGTCGCGCCCGGTCTGCGGGACGTCCTGCTCACCGGCAAGGCGTGCGAGGCGGTCCGCCGCAAGGACAAGGCGGGACGGTTCGTCTACGACTACGTGGTGATGGACGCGCCCCCGACCGGCCGCATCACCCGCTTCCTGAACGTGAACGACGAGGTGGCCGGGCTCGCCAAGATCGGCCCGATACACAACCAGGCGCAGGCCGTGATGCGGGTGCTGAAGTCCAAGGAGACGGCTGTGCACCTGGTCACACTCCTTGAGGAGATGCCGGTCCAGGAGACCGCCGACGGCATCGCCGAACTGCGCTCCGCGCGGCTGCCGGTGGGCCGGGTCATCGTGAACATGGTCCGGCCCGAGGTGTTGGACGGCACCGACCTGGAACTCGTGGGGAGCGTGCCGCGCACCGCGGTGGCGCAGGCGCTGTCGGCCGCCGGGCTCGGCGGGGCGCGGCGCGGCGGCAAGGCCGAGCAGCTGGTGGACCCGCTGCTGGCGCAGGCCGCCGAGTACGCCGAGCGGTACGCGCTGGAGCACGAGCAGCGCGCGGTGCTGGCCGAGCTGGAGCTGCCCCGGCACGAACTGCCACTGCTCGCCGAGGGGATGGACCTGGCGGGCCTGTACGAACTCGCCACCGAGCTGCGGGAACAGGGGATGTCATGACTCCGGATCCGGACCCGGCCCAGGAGCCGGCACAGGGTGCGGCGCGGGAGCCGGCCCAGGATGCGGCCCAGGACGGCACGCGCCGGCTGGCTCACGCGCCCGTGCTGGACGTCGACGCGCTGCTCGACGACCCGAAGACCCGGATCGTGGTGTGCTGCGGCTCGGGCGGGGTCGGCAAGACGACCACCGCGGCGGCGCTCGGGCTGCGGGCGGCCGAGCGGGGTCGCAAGGTGGTCGTGCTGACCATCGACCCGGCCAGGCGGCTGGCGCAGTCCATGGGCATCGACTCGCTGGACAACGTGCCGCGGCGGGTGAAGGGCACCGAGGACCGCGGCGCCGGGACGGGCGGCGAACTGCACGCCATGATGCTGGACATGAAGCGCACCTTCGACGAGGTCGTGGAGGCGCACGCGGACGCCGAGCGGGCGGCCGCCATCCTGGCCAACCCCTTCTACCAGTCCCTGTCGGCGGGCTTCGCGGGCACGCAGGAGTACATGGCGATGGAGAAGCTGGGCCAGCTGCGGGCCCGGGACGAGTGGGACCTGATCGTCGTGGACACCCCGCCGTCCCGCTCGGCGCTGGACTTCCTCGACGCGCCGAAACGCCTCGGTTCCTTCCTGGACGGACGGCTGATCCGGTTGCTGACGGCCCCGGCCAAGCTGGGCGGCCGCGCGGGCATGGCCTTCCTGAACGTCGGCATGTCGATGATGACCGGCACGCTCGGCAAGCTGCTGGGCGGTCAGTTGCTGAAGGACGTGCAGACGTTCGTCGCCGCGATGGACACGACGTTCGGCGGGTTCCGTACGCGCGCGGACGCGACGTACAAGCTGCTCCAGGCGCCCGGTACGGCGTTCCTGGTGGTGGCGGCCCCGGAGCGGGACGCGCTGCGCGAGGCCGCGTACTTCGTGGAGCGGCTGGCCGCGGAGGACATGCCGTTGGTCGGTCTGGTCCTCAACCGCGTGCACGGCAGCGGCGCCGACCGGCTGTCCGCCGAGCGTGCGCTCGCCGCCGCGGAAAATCTTGAAGACCCCCGCATTGTGGATCAGGGGGGCGGGAAAGCTGGACTTCGTAACTCTCCCGACACGTACGGCAGTTCTGAATCACCCGCGCCCGCGCCGTCCGAGTCCCGGCCCGACGAATCCCCCTCGTCAGGGCCCGAGGACATGGCTGTGGACCTGACTGACGAATCCCCCTCGTCAGAAAGCCCGGACCGCACCGTCGACCAGCTCACGGCAGGCCTGTTGAGGCTGCACGCCGAGCGCATGCAGCTGCTCTCCCGCGAGCAGCGCACGCGTGACCGCTTCACCGCGCGCCACCCCGAGGTGGCCATGGTGGAAGTGGCCGCGCTGCCCGGCGACGTGCACGACCTCGCGGGACTGCGGGACATCGGCGACCGGCTCGCGGCCGGCCGGGCGGAGCTGCCGGGGACCCGTCCGGCCTAGCTCACGGCCATGTAGTTCTCGTACACCTCGTCGCTGTCGAGGGGGACGATCCCGGTCCCCCGCTCGTACTCCGAACGCGCCGTCTCCAGGAGCCTGCGCCAGGAGGTCACGGTGGGTCGCCTGCGCAGCAGTGCGCGGCGCTCCCGTTCCGTCATGCCTCCCCACACGCCGAACTCGACGCGGTTGTCCAACGCGTCGGCCAGGCATTCGGTGCGTACCGGACATCCGGTGCACACCGCCTTGGCCCTGTTCTGCGCTGCTCCCTGAACGAACAGTTCATCCGGATCGGTAGTGCGGCAGGCGGCCTGCGCACTCCAGTCGGTTACCCAGCCCATACCGGCGCCGTCCTCTCCCGAATCGAGGCTCCCCCACGGCGGCAGCGGCATATTCACCGCCGCCAGTTGAGGACGTTACGGAAGGCGGGCACAGCGCAACACCCCCTTCGGGCCCAATCTTGAATGGCCCGAACGGACTATGGGTAAGCGGCAGATCACCCGCGGGAGTGAGCTGACGACATGCGTGATCATCCCGGCATAGCGGGACAGCCCTGGTGCGCCACAACGGACGCCGGGTGACACACGAGGCGGATTCGGACACGCCATCAACACATCACCCGAAAAAAGTGGGCTGCTTCCGGAACGATTCGGGGTCGCCGGACGTATTGATAGGTGGCCGCGCAGCTGTGACAGTTGAGAGCAGCTTAGGCCAAGGCCTGTCCGCGTGTCCGGCGAATGGCAAGGTCGACCGCCCATGTCGTCGTGCCGTGCGCCGAGCCACGCCCCGTGCGGGGGACCTGGTCCCGTATGTCACGATCCGGCACTCGAACATCCCGAGAGCCGCCCGCTCACCCGGAACGCACATCGCTACGGATTAGGCTGCCCCCATGCCAAAGAAGCGCTCGGGCGGTGGTCTGTCGACCACGCAGCAGGCCGCCAAGTTCCTCGGTGTCAGTGTGCTCGCGGGAGCCGTGATGGCGGGCATCGCACTGCCCGCGGCCGGGGCCCTGGGCCTGGCGGCCAAGGGCTCGGTCCAGGGCTTCGACGACATCCCGGCCAACCTGAAGAGCCCTCAGCTGAGCCAGCGGACCAGGATCCTGGACAGCAAGGGCAACCAGATCGCCCAGGTCTACTCCCGTGACCGCACGGTGGTGGACCTCAAGGACATCTCGCCCTACCTGCAGAAGGCGATCGTCGCGATCGAGGACTCGCGCTACTACCAGCACGGCGCCATCGACCTGAAGGGCGTGCTGCGCGCGCTGAACAAGAACGCGCAGAGCGGCGGGGTCGCCCAGGGCGCGTCCACGCTCACCCAGCAGCTGGTGAAGAACTACTTCATCGAGGAGGCCGGCGACGACCCGACCAAGGTCGCCGAGGCCACCCAGCAGACCCTCGGCCGCAAGGTCAAGGAACTGAAGTACGCGATCCAGCTGGAGGAGAAGCTGGGCAAGAAGAAGATCCTCGAGAACTACCTGAACATCACCTTCTTCGGCGAGCAGGCCTACGGCGTGGAGGCCGCCTCCCAGCGCTACTTCTCCAAGCACGCCAAGGACCTGTCCCTGGAGCAGTCGGCCCTGCTGGCGGGCATCGTCCAGTCGCCGAGCCGCTACGACCCGGTCAACGACGAGGCCGAGGCCACCAAGCGCCGCAACGTCGTCCTGGAGCGCATGGCCCAGCTCGGCGACATCTCCCAGGCGGAGGCCGACAAGGCCAAGGAGGCGCCGCTCGGCCTGCACGTCACCCAGCCCAAGAACGGCTGCATCACCGCTTCCAAGGGCGCGGGGTTCTTCTGCAAGTACGTCGAGAACGTCTTCCTCACCGACCCGACCTTCGGCAAGACCCGTGAGGCGCGCGCCAAGCTCTGGAACCAGGGCGGTCTGACCATCCGCACCACCCTGGACCCGCAGGCCCAGGACTCGGTGCAGGCCTCGATCAAGGACCACGTCTACAAGTCCGACTCGGTCGCGGCCGCCGCCACCCTCGTGGAGCCCGGCAGCGGCAAGATCCTGGCGATGGGCCAGTCGAAGCCGTACGGCTACAACAAGAACGAGACCGAGTACAACTTCTCGGTCGACCGGGACTACGGCGGCTCCAACTACGGCTTCCCGACGGGTTCGACGTTCAAGCCGTTCGTGGCGGCGGCCGCCATCGAGGGCGGCAAGCCGGCGACGCAGGAGTACTCGTCGCCGTACAAGATGAACTACCCGAGCCCCGTGCAGCAGTGCGACGGCAAGCAGTGGGTCAACACGGACGGCGAGCAGGTCGAGAACGAGAACGAGTCCGAGGTCGGGCCGTACCAGATGAAGAAGGCGATGGCGAAGTCCATCAACACCTACTTCGTCCAGCTGATCTCCGACATCGGCCTGTGCCCGGTGGTCAAGATGACCGACGCGCTCCACGTCCACCAGGGCGACGGCTCGAAGCTCCCGCAGACCCCGTCCATCGCCCTCGGCGCGATCGGCCTGTCGCCGCTGACCATGGCGAGCGCGTACGCCACCTTCGCGGACCGCGGCATGTACTGCACGCCGGTCGCCATCCAGTCGATCACCCAGAAGATCGGCAACGAGCAGAAGTCGCTGGCCGTGCCCAAGTCGACCTGCTCACGCGCGATGAGCGAGAAGACCGCCGACACCATCAACACCCTGCTGCGCGGCGTGGTCGACTCGGGTACCGGTCAGCAGGCCGGCCTCGACGACCGCGAGAGCGCGGGCAAGACGGGTACGACGGACTCCCGCAAGAACGCCTGGTTCGTCGGCTACACGCCGAACCTCGCGGGCGCGGTGTGGGTCGGCAGCGCCAAGCAGAACGTCGAGATGACCAACATCACCATCGGCGGCGTCTACCACCCCGAGGTCTTCGGCGCCGACACACCGGGGCCGATCTGGAAGGACGCCATGACGGGCGCCCTGGAGGGCAAGGCGGACGAGTCCTTCAACCTCGTGGACATCCCGGACGAGGGTGATAAGGGAAAAGGCGACAACACCGGCACCGGGGACGGCACCAACGGTGACACCGGTGGTCTGATCGGCGGCCTCTTCGGCGGCCAGACGGACGGCGGCACGACCGACGGCGGCGGCACCAACGGCAGCCCCAACGGCGGCACCACCCCGAACCCGACCTTCTCCTTCCCCGACGGCTTCTTCCAGGGCAACGGGAACGGCGGCAACGGGAACGGGAACGGCGGCCGCCGAGGCTGACCGGCTTCCCGCGGTACGACGGTCTCTTCCACGACGCCGTACCGCGGGGAACTCCCGGGTCCCGGGGGGCGCGGGTGCCGGGGCCCGGGGGCCCGGGGTCAGCCCTGGAGGTGCTTCTTCACCGAGGCGGCGACGCGGCCGCCCTCGGCCAGACCGGCCACCTTCGGGTTCACGATCTTCATCACGGCGCCCATGGCCCGCGGCCCCTCGGCACCCGCCGCCTTCGCCTCCTCGACGGCCTCGGCGACGATCCCGTCCAGCTCCTCGTCGCTGAGCTGCTTCGGCAGGTACTCGGCGAGGACCGCGCCCTCCGCCTTCTCCCGCTCGGCGCTCTCGGCACGACCACCCTGAGCGAAGGCCTCGGCCGCCTCCCGGCGCTTCTTCGCCTCCTTGGCGATCACCTTGAGCACCTCGTCGTCGGAGAGCTCGCGCTTCTGCTTGCCGGCGACCTCCTCGTTGGTGATCGCGGAGAGCGTCATCCGGAGGGTGGCCGAGCGGAGCTCGTCGCGCCCCTTGATCGCGGCGTTGAGGTCGTCGTGCAGCTTCGACTTGAGCGTGGTGGTCATGGATGTGATTGTCGCAGGTGCCGCACGCGCAGCGCCCGCCCATTTCGGTACCCGCCGGTCTCGGGGCCCTGGTTCCGTCTGACACGATGGCCATATGCGCGCTCGATACGGAGTACCCCTGGGAATCGCGGCGTTCGGCGCCGCAGGTGTGTTGTACGCGGCCGGCTTCGAGGTCCGTTCGTTCCGGCTGCGCCGGGTCACGGTCCCGGTCCTCCCGCCGGGGGTGCGTCCGCTGCGGGTGCTCCAGGTCTCCGACATCCACATGGTGAGCGGCCAGCGCAAGAAGCAGCGCTGGCTGCAGTCGCTGGCGGGCCTGCGCCCGGACTTCGTGATCAACACGGGCGACAACCTGTCCGACCCGGAGGGCGTCCCGGAGGTGCTGGACGCGCTCGGCCCCCTGATGGAGTTCCCGGGCGCGTACGTCTTCGGCTCCAACGACTACTACGGCCCGCGCCCCCGCAACCCCGCCCGCTACCTGCTGGAGAAGGCGAGCGGCAGGCACGGCCTGAACGGCAACCCGCCGGCCGTCGGCGTGATCCACAACCCGTGGGAGGACCTGCGGGACGCCTTCGACGGCGCGGGCTGGCTGAACCTGACGAACACCCGGGGCGTCCTGAAGGTCGAGGGGGTCTCGGTCGAGCTGACCGGCCTGGACGACCCGCACATCAAGCGCGACCGCTACGTCCAGGTGGCGGGCGGCCCGTCCGGTACGGCGGACTTCTCGATGGGCGTCGTACACGCCCCGTACCTCCGCGTCCTCGACGCGTTCACGGCGGACAACTATCCCCTGGTGCTGGCCGGCCACACCCACGGCGGCCAGCTCTGCGTGCCCTTCTACGGCGCGCTGGTCACCAACTGCGACCTGGACACGGACCGGGTGAAGGGCCTGTCCCGGCACACCGCGGAGGGCCGCACCTCCTACCTGCACGTCTCGGCGGGCTGCGGCACGAACCGCTACACGCCGGTGCGCTTCGCGTGCCCTCCGGAGGCGACGCTGCTGACGCTGGTGGGGCGGGAGTGACCGGGGTCTTCGTGACCGGGGTCTTCGTGACCGGAGCCGTGGTGACCGGAGCCGTGGTGACCGGAGCCGTGGTGACCGGAGCCGTCGTGACCGGAGCCGTCGACCGGCTAACCCACCCGGAGTACACCAAAATGCCCGGGTGAGCCCTCTCCTCCACCGTTGAGGGCATGACGGCTCCGATACCCCCGATCCCCAGGGACATCCCGGACCTCCCCGCGGTCCCGAGCACGCCCGTACTGATGCCCGCGCACGTTCCGGCGACGGCGGTGGTGGCGCCCCTCCCCCGCCCCGTGACCGCGGTGTTCCGCCTGCTGACCGCCGTGCTGGCGTTGGCGAGCGTGGCCCTGGAGCTGCTGCTGGGCAGCCCGGACCGGATCCTGAGCTACTTCGGCGTCCAGGCGGCGCTGCTCCTGACCCTGGTCAGCCTCTCCTCGGCCCGCCGCGCCTGGCAGGCGGCCCGTCCACTGCCCTCGTCCCTGACGGGGGCGGCTCTCCTCTACGTGCTGATCTCGTCCCTGGTCTACCACCTGCTCCTGGGCCACACGACGCCCCCGTTCTCGATGACGGGCGCGACCCACCCTCCGGTGGCCTGGCACGGCCAGTGGCTGGCCCTGCAGCTCCTCTACACGGCGGCCCCGGTGGCGGCCCTCGTGGACTGGCTAGTCCTCACACCGCCCGGCCGCCTCCACCTCCGCCAGACGGCGGGGTGGATGCTCTACCCCCTGGCCTACCTGACGTACACCCTCGTCCGGGCCGGCCTGCTGCTCCCCGGCACCCCGGGCCGCTACCTCTACCCGTTCCTGGACGCCGAGCAGCACGGCTACCGCAGCACCCTCGCCAACGCCCTCCTCCTGGGCCTCTCCTGCTACGCCCTGGCAATCCTCCTGGTCGCCCTGGACCACACCCGCCCGAACCCCGTCGGCCGCCGCCCCTGAATCGGATTTCGTCTCCGGCCAGCAGTGGGCTAAAGTAAACGACGTCGCCGCGACAAGCACCACAGCAGCGACATCGGGGTGTAGCGCAGCTTGGCAGCGCGCTTCGTTCGGGACGAAGAGGTCGTGGGTTCAAATCCCGCCACCCCGACGCCGTAATACCAGGTCAGGGGCCTGATCCACTTAGTGGGTCAGGCCCCTGACTGGTTCCCGGAGATCGTTTGGGAGAAATCTGGGAGAAGATCTTGGTCGGCTTCTCCCAGGGGGTGCCCACTGGTGCGGTGGGCACCGCGGCAACTCAGGTCGCTCCAGCCTGCGCTTTCGCGAACCCGAGGCCGCACCCCGCCACTGCGCCCGGCGTGGTCCAGGAAGGCGCCGTTCCCTTCAACGCCACTTCGGCCTTCTCGACTTCCGTTGCCGCCTGTTCCCGCGCTTCCTGAGCGCGGTCCGCCGCTCTTCCGCCGACCGCCAGGAATCCGATGAGCGCGGCCACACAGCCCGCGAGCACAGCACTCTTGTCTGCTGTCCGGGCCAGCAGCCGGGCGTGGTGCAGATTGAGCCGAGCCGCGGCGGCCCGGCCTACCTCTCCTCGTCCGACTGTCGAACGGGCCGCGTTGGCGGCTCCGGCAGCACACACTTCGGCAAGCGCGGCAAACACGAACGCCAGGGAAATCAGCCCGACGAGGGCCGAGCCGACCGCCACGGGGATCGACAGGACGCGTTCCGCCGTCGGAGTGCGCGCGGCGAACGTGTTCACTACACCACCGAACACCATCCCGAAGAGCGTGAGTACGGCGAAGGCGTACCCCATCAGCGACCCGAGCGGGCCGGGTTCGCCATCTTCGTCCGCGGTGGGCTCCCGAACACCGGTCACATGCGTATCCGTGCCCGCTTCGGCTCCCGCGAACGAAGTATCAGGCGGATGTACCTCGACCGGAGACGGCGAGCAATTCACCTGCCCGATGGACTGAGCCGAAATAAAGATGCCGGAGCCGTGATCATGCTGCCCCGACCCCAGGAGCTCAGGCGTCACTTCCATGCATCACACCGTGATGATCTCAAAGGGCAGTGAGCGCCGTTCTCCCGGTGAATGCCGCTCGTACACGATCGCCGTCTCCCCGCCGGTCTCCGCACTGTATCGGCGCACGCGCCGGGCGGCAGCCGCAACGGCTCACCCCGCATCGCTGGGACGTGCGGGGTCGCTGGGCTTCAACTCAGCCAGCCAGCGATGGCGTGGACGAGTGCTTCGCCACCTTGCTCGACCATGGTTCCCGCGACCAGCGCGGGCAGGGCCTGTGCGACTCCTCGGAGCGCGCCGGCCCGGGCTTGGGGATTGGGCGTGGCTAGAGAGGCATCGACCGTGTCGGCCATCGCACGCAACGCCACAGCATGGTCCAGGTTTCCTTCGTTGCGGTCGACTTCCGCGCGGAAGGACGCGAGGAGCCCGCGTACGGTCTCAATGTCGACGGCTCCCTGGACGGAAGCGGACTGGTACACGTGGGAAATGTTCTGCCCCACGACGTTCTGGTTCGGGGCGTTGTTGTTGCCTCCGATGTGGATGCCCGAGTCGTGTGCCGGGCGCTCGTCTTCGCGGCGGCCGCGTCCCGTGATCATCGTTTGCCTCCCTGGGATCCGTTGTTCTGACCGACATCGCGGATATCGCTGCCCGCGACGTTCTGGATGGGGGCGTTGTTGTCGCCGTACACCTGGATGTTGGTGATGACCGCCGCGACCTGACGCTCGTACGGCGCCGTGTCGACACCCAGTTCCTCCAGGTACTCGGAGACGGTCCGGAAAATGCACGTCTGCATCAGCACGACGTGCCGTTTGGCGTCGTCGCTCTGGTGCATGTCGGTGACTTCCTCGGTGGAGTACCGGTCGCGCAGGCTGACCGGATCCTTCTCCTCTTCGCGGTCGCTCTCACCCTGCTCTCCCCGCCCGAGCCGGGTCACGGTTCGCCAGACCGCCAGCGGCCCTGACGCAGCGTCCAGGAGCGCCTGTGTGGCAATCCAGCCGAGCAGGCGGAGTCCCCGTTTGGCGACCGGAGTGGCAGTCACCCGTAGTTCGTTGTACAGGGGTGTCATCACGTGCGGTCGGACGGTGAGGCGCAGTTCTCCCGCCTCCAGCGCGGCGTGCACGAAGACGCTCACCACGACCTGACCGTCCCAACTGACACACTGGGCACGCAGATACAGCCGGTCCGGCACGCTCGACGGCGACCGGCGCCCCCTGCCACGCAGATTCGGCAGCTCCAGCTTCGCCACGCGGGTGCGCTGCAGCCACAACGGAGCAGGCAGCCCCTGCACCTCCGCCACGGTCAGACCTGGCAACGGGTCGGTGATCTCACGCGCTCCTCGTCCCAGTTCCCTCAGGGCCGCGCCCATCCTCCGTAGGAGCTCCCATTCCCCGAACCGTCTGACCGACTCCTCCGGATCCTTGGGCACGAGTGGAATGCCGATGTCGGCGGCGCCCCAGACATCGCGCCCGGCGCCGACGAAGCGCTCCGGATAGTCGTACGGCAGTTCCAGCCACGTCTGCTCGCTGCCCAGCCGGGTCATCCGACGCGCGGCTTTCGGAGCCGCCCACGGCAACCGATCGGACGACACTCCCGCACGTGTGATTGTCGCGAGGGCCGCCCGGGCCGCCAACCGGTCTCCCGCATGCACCAGCGCCGTGGCCGTCAGGAACGCGAAGGGCAGCAGGAGCAGTCCGAGCCGCAGGCCCACCACTTCACTTCCGGTCGGCTTATAAGGGACAACCGCAAGCACCCACGGCACGCACAGCGCGAAGTACGCGGACCGGGGAGAGGGAGCCAACCGTGACTTCTTCACCTTCCGCGCCGCCCTCAGCGCGGCCCACCGCATCAACAGAGCGACCACGACGGCACCACCCCACACCACGGCGGCCCGTGGTGTCAGGTACGCCAGAGCCGCGGCCACGAGCAGCACGCCCAGCCACCGTAACCTCCACCGCCTTCGCGCGCGGAGACTGTGCGCCACCACCGGCACGAGGTCGAACCCGTACGACGGGACAGACAACGGCGGCCCGTGCAGGACGTGATCCATCACCCACCGTGCCATCGGCTCCCCCAACGGAGGACAGTCATCACTACCCTCCAGGTAGATACGCCGCCGTGTACTGCGCCGTGGCTTGTCCGCCTTGCCGCCCTTGCCCCGGACCTTGCGCCACCACGACTTGACCGCCCTCACGCGATCAGGGCGCGCGTACACGGCCTGGCACAGCAGCTGGGTCACTTCCGACGAGGTCGGATCCACCTGACCGTGATGGGACTCCTCAGCGACCGAAGGGCCGGCCTGAACGGGCACCTCGGGTCCGTCGACCAGCTGCTCAGCGTCCCGCTCCCGGACACGCGCCCCCCACCCGAACCCCATTGACCGCCCCCCGGTTCCTCGGTACGGCGGGCAATCCTCATGGCGCAGCTGGGACAGCACCAGATCACAAACGCGACAATGTGCTCAAGCAGCTGGTCGCTGGCGAGCTTTGGCCGAATTCCGCTCCCTTGAAGAACGCGGAAAGGCGTCGACTGGCTGGTGGATAGATCAGAGGGTGGGCCAGTGCTTCGGCGGGGACGCTTTCGGGTCGGTGATCTGGAGACGGTTGTGGCGCGAGGGGTCCACGGCCGTCAGAGAGACCAGATGCTGTCCGTCTGCCGCTTCAAGCTCGGCGATGGCGTGCGGAAGAGCTGCGCACACGGTGGCGATGGCGGTGCCGAGGCCGACCAGGCCGCCGTGCTTGTTGTTCGTGCGGTACTGGATGCGGTGGAGTCCCGACCGCGCGATCGCCTCGACCTCCAAAGGACGATTCAGTTGCTTGGCGTCATTGGTGATGATCGCCTGGAAACCCTCCGCCTTGGCCTTCGCATACAGCTCGATGTCCTTCGTGCCGGCCCAGCCGTCCAGTTCGTGGACGTGCATCACGTCGTGCGCGGCCAGCAGGATGCGCACGATCTCCGCCATGGGTCTGGGGACGTTCTCGTCGAGCAGCAGCTTCAAGCGGCAACCTGCGGGGAGCCGTCGACGTAGCTGTCCACGTAGTCGCTGAAGTCGACCGCATCGCGTGCGGCCGCAGCGCTGACCCCCGGGTAGAAGTCGCCGACCCGGTCCGGGGGAACACCGTCCCTCACCAGGGCCGCCACCTCTGCCGCCGGGATCCGTGTCCCTTCGATGACCGGCTCACCGCCACGCACGGCGGAGTCGACGGCGACGTGGTCGCGCGGCTTGAGCAGGTCGGGGATGTGGCGGCCGTCCTTGTAGAAGGGCGCGAGTACATCCACCAACTGGTGGATGACCACGTTGCCGCCCCGGATCAGGTCGACTGCCTGCTCGGGCTCCGCGAGGTAAATCGTGTCGGGTCCCGCGACAAGCACATAGGAAGACAGGTGTTCGCGTTCTCCCAGGTCTTCTCGAAGCGCGTCCACAGCCCTGCGGATCTTCTGCAATGACGTCTCCTTGCGGAGCTTCACGCAAGCCCGCAGGGCTACGACGTCACGGAAGGAGTAGAGGATCGGACGGGCGTCGGAGACCTCAGGCACGAGGAGCGCACCCTTCGTGCCGGAAGCGCGGCGCCAGTGGGAGAGCTGCCGCAGCGTGGCACCGGAAAGGGCCGCGGCGAGCTTGGGCTCATATGACACCGCGTTCCTCCTTTCCGCCCCATACGGACACGAGCCGACCGTACTTCATTCTCCGGTGCACCGCTCGAATAGGGAAAGGGCGCCCCTCGCCGGTGTGGATCACGCCCCTCATGCCACCGTTCCGAAGTCACGCGCCCCCAGGAGCCGCTCCAGGACGACGACCGACGACCGTGGATGCAGCCTCCGGCGAGCATCCAGCGACGCCTCCCACTGCTCGGTCAGGCCGGCCATCAGGCGCCGGCGCATGCCCGGGGTCACGTGGGCGTAGCGTGCCGAGACCGAGCCGTCGATGTGGCCCATGCGCTCGTCCATCAGGACCTTCTCCGTGCCGAGGTCCTCCATGTGGGTGCGGTGGGAGTGCCGTAGGCCGTGGGGGGTGAGGCCCGTGGCGATGGGGAGCCAGCAGGAGTCGGCGCGGTCCGCCGCGTTGCGGCCGCGGACGGGGATGCCGGGCCACGGGTCGCCGAGCAGCGGCACAGGGCGGGTCTCCTGGGGTGCCTTCTTCGGGTACCAGCCGGACGTGGCCGGCGTGAACAGCCACGTGGCGAAGCCGTTGCGGCGCCAGTGGGCGGCATTCGCGGTCGGGATGCCGCCGCGTACGAAGTTCAGCTCGGCGATGGCGAGTTCTACTCGGATGCGGGTCTCCTCCCGGACGCGGTCAGGGTGGTTGAGCACGTTGGATACCGTGCCGGTGGACACGCCTGCTCGGCGGGCGACGTCCACCAGCTTGGCTCCCTGGTGCCCACCCGTACGGGCCGTGCCCTGGCCACGGAAGACATACCGCTTGCCGTGGCAGGGGCACAGGGTCGGCTTGGTACGGGCGATGTGGTCGGAGACCAGGGCGGACAGCCAGTCCATCGCGTCGATGGTGCGGTAGCTGTCGTCCTTGGGCGGGCAGCGGATCAGTTCGCCCGAGTCCAGCTCGTACAGCTGGTGCTCCACGCGGATGGCGCCGGGCCGGGCGAACTCTGTCTCCAGGCCGACTATTTCGCCCCACCGCATGCCTGTGTAGCCCTTGAGGATCACGGCGACGAACTCGTCGTCGCGGCCGGACAGCAGGGCCGCGCGCTCGGCGATGAGCAGCAGGCCGAGCGGGTCGGTGATGACCTTTTCGGGTCCGCGGTCGCGGGAGCGGCCGGCGCGTTTGCCGCGCCCTCGGCGTTTCGCGGCTGGGTTGGACGCGATGAGGCCCTCGTCCACGGCGTCTTCCAGGATGAGGTGGAGTGTCGAGCGCCACGTCTTGACGCTGGAGGACGCGTAGACGGCCTTCTCCCGCTTCTCCCAGGTGTCCACGTCCGAGCGGAGGATGCCGGCGAGGGCCTTGTCCTCGAACTCGGGGAGCAGGTGCTCCTCGATGTGGCGCCGGTAGTTCTGCATGGTGGATGCGGCCAGATCCTGGGCGGCGTACCAGCGACTGGCGTACTCGCCGAAGGTCTCCAGTCCGGCCGCCGGGTCGCGCCAAGTGCCCCGCCGGACCTTGGCCTCTTCCTCGTCCGCGGCCTGCTTCGCCTCGCGCTTGGTGGCGAACTTGACCACCGCACCCGTCGGATCGACGACGGTGCCGTATTTCCCCTCGCTGACCTTGTACCTGCCGCGCCAGTAACTGCCGCGCTTCTCACCGAAACCCACGCCTCGTATGCCCTCCTACCTGCTGCGTTGTGGGTGTTGCTAGGCGACGGTGCCGTAATGGGACCTGCGGGGCGGTCGGGCCCGCAGACGTGGGGCGGAGGAGGTGGCGGGCTGCGGCCGGCGACTCTGTTGCGTCGGCGCCATGGGCGCTTCGAACGGCTTGTCCGGTGACCAGACGCGGTTGGCGTTCTGGGCTGCCGGCTCCTCGTTGATGCGGATGATCTCGGCGAGGTGCTCTGCGGTGAAGCGGTACGCGCGGCCGACTCGGGTGTGTGGTACCAGGCGGCGGCGCGCGCGGTCCTTGACCCACCAGGTCGAGCAGCCGAGCGTCTCGGCGATCTCCTCTGGGCGGTAGAGACGAAGCAGAGCGCCTTCGCCGTCCGTTCGGCGGGGAAGGCGTGCGAGGGCAGGGGTTATCGCGGGGTGGGACAAGAGGGATGAGTCCTTACTCGGTGGGAGGCGCTCGGTCGCCGGTGCTGCGTGGCGTTTCTCAGGGGAGGCTCGGTCCTCGAAGCAGCAGGAGGGGCGAGACGCGGAGGGCCTGGGCGAGGGCGACGAGGTCGTCGATGTCGCAGCGCCGGTGGGCGCGTTCGATGCGGGAAAGCATCGTGTTGGACATCGGGCGGCCGAGGGCGGTGACGCGGGCGGCGAGCTCGCGCTGGGCGAGACCTCGTTCGGTGCGGAGGATTTCGATGGTGCGGGCGGTCCGTATTCCGGCCGGACCGATTTCCAGGGATCGTGCTGCCATAGCTCCAATTGGTAACTCTCATTCGCCGGTTTGGGTAACCGGCGATCGTCGGCTATGTTGCGCCCGGCCGTGCGACGGGGAGTGGCCGTTGGGCTGGGTTCCAGGCGATCCGGCAGGTGGTGGCTGAGGCTGCCGGACAGGTGCTCTGACGTGGGGTGTTGTGTTGTAGCTTGACCTCCGGAAGAGGTCAACAGCTTCCCGATGTGATCCTTCTGGCTCGACCCTGCGGGCAACCAATTTCGGCAACAGCGAATCCGGGTCTACCCTTTTGGTAATGCCTCGGAGTGCGTGTTCGCCGTCAGCTGTCTGATTTCCCGGCGGAATGCTGGACTTCTGTGGCGTTGATGTGGCTGTCTTGGCTAGGCGAAGCCACCAGCTCCCTGCCCGCGCAGGCCCTCAGCCCCTCCGGGCGAGGCTGCGTCGCCACTCTCCCTCTGCGCACCGCCCGACCAGGGCCCGCGCCCCCTGCCCAACCTCAACCTCACCTAGGAGCCGCCGACCCATGAGCTACGACGCCCGCGAATGGGTGTGGGCCCACAGCCGCAGCAAGGGCACCGCCCGCATGGTGCTCGCGCTGATCGCCGACCGCTGCCTCGACGGACGCTGCGTCGCCTACGCCTCCGTGCCCACCCTCATGAAGCGAGCGAACGCCTCCCGTACCGCCGTGCGTGACGCCCTCGCCAAGCTGGTCGCCATCGGCGAACTGGTGCCGCTCGCCGACCGCAAAGGGCCGCGTGGGGAGACGTACTACCACCTCCTAGACGCCGCCCGGTTCCTCGCCGAACAGGCCGCGGAGGGGGACCGGAATCCGGCACTCCAGGGGGATCGAATTCCAACCCCCGAGGGGTCGGAATCTGACCCTGCCGGGTGCTTGGATGGGGGACCGGAATCCGAACCCGGGGAACGAAATCCGACCCCCAGGGGGAACGGATTCCAACCCGCCGGGGGTGCAGATTCCGACCCCCAGAACAGAAGAGAACCGAAGGTGAACGGTAAGAGCAGCAGCCGATCTGCCCCACTCATCTCCGCCACCGAGTGGCAGATCGACGACGACGCCCATACCTGGCTGCAGCTCCACGGCCACCTCGACCGACTCAGCGAGCAGGCGCTGCACGCCGCCGACGAGAAGTGGCGCACCTACCGGGCCACATGGGCGCCCCGCCCCGCCGCCGCATGGGCCGCCGACTGGCGCGCGTGGATCACCCGGGAACACACCCCAGCCCCCGACCGCCCGAACCTCTACGCCCTGCCCGGCGGCACGCCCTCCCCACCCACACCCGGCATGACCCGCTCCGAAGCGCACATGGCCGCCCTGCTCGCCGCCCTCGACAACCGAACTGGAACGGAGTGACGCGCCCTTGGACCGACGCGAAGTCGCCGCTGTCCTCGCCTACACCGGCCGCCTCGACCCCCGCACCATCCGCACCGGCACCGGCGAGGCCCGTGACCAGATCGCCCAGTGGCAGGAGCTGCTCGACGACGTCCCCTTCGCCACCGACCACGGCTGGGACGTCCGCGAGGCGATACGGACCCACATCCTCGACTCGCCGTACCCGATCCTCCCCGTGGACGTCGCCCGCAGATGGCAGGCCCACCGACGCGACCGCCTCGACCGGCACACCGACCCCACGCCGGAGGCCGACCCGGACGATCCGGCCGCCTGGCGAACCGAGCTGCTCCGCACCCGGAACGCCGTCGCCGTCGGCGTTGCCGCTCCTTCGACGCACCGACAGCTCACCAGCGAAGGCCGGCCTCGCGACATCGAGGAGCGCCTGCGCGAGATCGGGTCGTGCATCCCGCCGGAAGCCCGCGCCCAGCTAGCCCGCTACCGACCGGCCCGCGCCGCACGCGAGACCGCCGTCGCCAGCGGCGTCCCCGACGCGCTCAGCGTCCGATGCCAGTGGTGCCACGCACCCGCGGGCTCCCCGTGCCGTCAGCGACGGACGAGTCCTGACGGGTCCGTCAGGGGCAACGCCGTACGTGCGACTCCGCACCCGTCACGCATCCATCTCGCCACCGCCCGGCTCGACCGGCAACAGGGCGTGTGACGGAGCCCGACCGCGCTCCTCACCACAGCTGCGCAGTCCTACGACCGGTCGGTCCCGGGGACCGTCCCGTGCGGGACCGTCGTGCACGGGGACCGTGCTCGCGGCCGTCGGGGACCGAACCTCGGTGCCCGACGGCCCCCGCGATCACGATCACTTTCTCGCGGGGACCGTCGCGCGCGGGGACCGCGTCCCCGGGGACCGTGGCGACGGCGCGCCGGGGACCGAGATGGGACCGGTCCCCTCGGAAGCCGCAGATCAGGGGGCTAGTAGGCCGGTCCCCGGCACAATCCCGGCCACGGGGACCGACCCGCGCCAGCCCGTCCCGTCGGGACCGGGACCGTACAGCGGAACGGGACGGTCCCCCTGACGACATGTCACGGGGACCGTCCCCGATGAACATCGCCGCCACGGTCCCCAACCGTCCGGGGACCCTGCAACGCAGCAATTCGGGGACCGGTCCCCGCCGCTCGCCGTCCGACCAGGGCTCTCGCCCGACAGCCCACCCCGGATCACATCCCGCAACAGCCGAGTTGCCAAAGCCGCTGCCCCCATCGGTCATCAGGTGGCGCTTGCGGCTCAACCGCCCCGCCCGAACACACCCCGGAGAACCACACGTGCACGACCGACACCAAGAACACCCCGCCACTCACCAGGAGGCAGCAACAACACCGGCCTCAGCCGGAGCAAGTTGGAGGTTGGGACACTCCCCCACAGGGGGCGCGTCCCAACCGGCCACCGCCCCGGGGGTGGCAGAGGCAGACGACCGGCGCCAGGGGGCACCGGTCGACGAGGCTGCGACCGAGGGCGGATCGCAGCAGTCCAAGCGTGAGGGCGCCACCCCGCCCTCACCAGCCAGACCACGACCCCGCCCGCGCAAGCCGAAGCAGCGCCCCGCCGTCAGTGTCCGGCTCAGCGACAGCGAACGGGCCCTCGCTGAAGCCGGCGCACGCGCCGCGAATCTCACCCTGGCCGGATTCCTGGCCCAGGCCGGCCTCGCCGCCGCCCGCGACCTGACCGGCGTCACCGCCGCCATCGCCGACAACCGCCACGTCCTCCAGGAACTCTTCGCCGCCCGCCGCGCCCTCACCCAGTACGGCAACCTCCTCAACCAGACCGTGGCCGTTCTCAACTCCGGCGCGGACGTGCCGTACCTCGACGACGCCATCGACCGGGCGCTCACCACACGCGACCGTGTCGACGAAGCCGTCCAACGGTTCATCGCGCTCATCGACCCGAGCAGCCCCCAGCCCCGGCCGGCCCGAGGCCAGTACGGCGAGGCCGCGTGATCCCGAAGATCCACAAACAGGGCGACAACACCTACGGCCTGCTCAACTACCTCTACGGCAAAGGCACGAAGGAAGAACATGTCGATCCTCACCTCGTGGCCTCCTACGACGGCTCCGCCCCCGATCCGGGCCGCGACGAGCATGCGCCCCTGACCGCGCTCCAGCAGATTCTCGACCAGCCCCTTCAGCTCCTGGACCCCGAACAGCGCCCGCCCAATCACGTCTGGCACTGCTCGGTACGGGCTGCCCCCGGCGACCGCACGCTGTCCGACGTCGAGTGGGCCGACATCGCCCGCCGCATGGTCGCCGCCACCGGCATCGATCCGGGCGACGGCGCCGCCTGCCGCTGGGCCGCCGTCCGCCACGCCGACGACCACATCCACATCGTCGCCACCCTCGTCCGCGAGGACGGACGGCGTCCCGAGCATCACCGCTCCGGCCAGCGGGCACAGGCAGAAGCCCGCCGCATCGAGGCCGACTACGACTTGCACCGAGTAACCCCCGGCGACGGCACCGCGCCCAAGCGCCCCACCAGCGCCGAGCACCACAAGGCCGACCGGCAGGGACGCGAGCGCGCCGCGCGAGAGGAACTGCGAACAGTGGTCCGCCAGGCCGTGGCCGGCGCGAGCACCGAGGACGAGTTCTTCGCCCGGCTCCATGGGGCCGGACTGCTCGTCCGACAGCGCGTGGCCCCGTCAGGAGATGTGCTTGGCTACAACGTCGCCCTGCCCGACGACCGCAACAAGGACCACGAGCCGATCTACTACGCCGGCTCCACGCTGTCAGCTGACCTGTCCCTGCCCCGCATCAGGGAGCGCTTCACCGGCATTGTCCCGGACACGGAACACGAGCACCCCGCGAGCAGGACTCGACAGAAGCCTTCCGCTCCCGCCACAGCTCGCCGCTCCGCCACGCATTCCACCTGGACCGCACTGCTCACACTTGACCACGACGGCGAGGGTGCCGCAGCTGCGCGCATCACCGCCACCGGCGAGATCCTCGACACCCTCGCTCTGACCAGCTCGAACGACACCCGTCACCATCTTCGTGAAGCGGCCTGGGCGTTCGAACGCGCCCGCCTCTCCCACACCCGAGCCGAGCACCGGCATGCCCAGGCTCTACGTCAGGCCGCCCGCGAGCTGGTCTACAGCGGTCCCGCCCGAGGCCGAGGAGAGGACGGTGCCGCCACCGCCATGCTGATCGACACCCTCTTCTTCATGGCCCTTGCCGCCGCCCACTGGCATGCCAAGCGGCAGCACGCCCAGCAGGCAGAGGCTGCCCGCCAAGCCGCCGACCACCTGCGCGCCGCGTACGCTGCTGCCGCTGAAGCGCCCATCGCCCTGCTACGCGAACAAGGCAGGCAGGTCATCCGGCGAGTCAGCAACTGGTATGCCGTCCAGCTCCGCGTGGTTCTGCCCGACCTGGCTGACACTGTCCTCGCCGAAGCCAGCTGGCCCGCGCTCGTCGCCACCATGGCCCAGGTCCAGCAGACCGGCCACGATCCCCGAACCCTGCTCGCGGAAGCCGCCGAACAGCGGGAGCTGGACAGTGCATCCTCCGTCAGTGACGTCCTCGTCTGGCGCCTGCGCCGCATGGCAGACCTGCCCGCCGACCCGGGAACACCGCATCAGCGCTCGGGCACCAGTCCGGCACCCGTCCCCCAACCGTCCTCGCCCCGCAGCAAGCCGGGCGTCCGCCGGTAACCGGCAAGGACCGGGGGACACGCGCGCGACTCAGCTCTTGCGAGCCGCTCCCCCGGGCCAGACCACGTCCACGGGGATGCCCGCTGCCTGCGCTTCGAGGACCGTGTCCGCGGTGCCGCCGCCCTTACCCGTCGGGGGCTCGCCGTTCCATACCGCGACGAGCCGGTCGGCGCGTTCGATGAGGACAGTGTTCGCGGCCTCGTACGCCTGCCGGTTGGCCGTCTCGTGGGGGAGGACGAGGACTTCCCCGGCGGCTTCGACGAGGTGGTCGAAGAGGGTGGCGTGGTCGGGCTTGACCTTGTTCTGGCGGTAGTCCTGGGAGGGGATGACTACGGTCAGGCGTCCTCCCGCAGCGAGGACGGCTTCGGCGAAGAGGGAGTCGGCGCCCTTGGCGATGCAGGAGACACCGACGAGGTCGCCGTCCTCGGCGTACTGCTTGAGCAGGTCGTCCAGGGCGGTGCGGACCAGAGGGATGCTGTCCTCGGTGAGGTCCATGTGCCCGGTCACCGCGATGGTCGTCACGGTCCTCGTTCTCCTTCTCAGGTCGACAGCAAGTCGCGGATCCTATCGCGGGCCTCGCGCACGGGCCGGGCTGCGCTGTTGCCCACCGTGTACGGGTACAGCTCACCCAGCTGGGTACGGACCCTGTTCGAGCGGGTCCCGCTGGCAGCGTCCACCGCTCGGTGAGTCTCCGCCACGGCGCCGGTCAGGTCGCCGAGCAGGAAGTGGCACTGGGCCAGGCCAATGCGGTCGAGGGCGTGGCTGCGGCCGGCTTCGGGACCGCGCCGGGCGAGGGCGTGGCGGATCTCTCCGGCTGCGGCTTCGGCGTGTTTCTTCGGGTTCTGGCGGGCGAGTTCGAGGAGTCTGCCGCCGGTGGTGCCGGCGAGTTCCGCCTCGTCGAAGTAGGCGATCCAGTACGGCTCTTCGGCCGACTTGGCATCTGTCAGCGCTTCGGTGGCCTGGGTGGTGGCGCGGTGGAAGGCGGCGGTGCGGCCCATCGCCGCGTACGCCCACGCCTCGCGGGTGTGGAGCATGGCGCGCACTCTGGGGCCGGCGACCGATCGGGCTCCGTCCTGGGCCAGGCGGACCAGTTCGAGGGCATCCTGGGGCTGCTCCCGGTAGAGCATCTGGCGGGCCATGCCAGCAAGGACGTTGGCGCCGAAGACCATGTCGCCGCCAGCGTGGGAGGCGCGAAGGGCCAGGAGGTAGTAGCTCTGGACTCGGCGCTGGAGGCCGGTGTCCCAGGCCATGGTGGCTACTGTGCCTGCCAGTTGGGCCATGACCTGGTACAGGCGCCGTTCGACCTTGGGTACCTGGTATTCGTCGAGATGAGCGGCGACCTCACTGAGCTGGCCCAGGACCGCCTTGCGGCGCAGGCCACCGCCGTACTTGTGGTCCCAGGCACGGAAGGCACGAGCGGTGGACTCCAGTTCCTCGACCTCCCGTACACCGAGTCGGCCTCGGCGACGCGGCCGTGTGATGGAGGCCGTCGGCTGGAGCCAGCCCTCCAGCGGGTCGAGCAGGGCGGCGCCGGTGATGGCGGCCCCGGCCAGGGCGCGGGTCGCCGCGCGTCGGTCCATCACGAGATCGCTCCTCGTCAGATGTGCGGCCAGGTCCACAGTGGCCTCCGGCCGCCAGGGGACCTCATCAGTATCTGGCCGCTCGCCCTCCGGCTCTGCTGCCAGAGTCTCCTGGACCGTCCGGGTCTCCCAGGAACGCGGGGCGAGTCTGAGGAGGTGGCCGGGAATCCGGAGCCCGTCGGCGATTCGGCAGATGACCTCGAAGCTGGTGACCTGCTGCTGGCCGCTGATGATCGTGGAGACCTTGCCCGGGGTGAGGTGGCAGGCGGAGGCAATACGGTTCTGGGACAGGCCGCCGTATTTCTTGATCAGGGCAAAAGCGGCTGCGAAGTCGTGCTCTGCCAGGGCTCGGCGGACATCCTCGCGTTCGAGGAGGTCGGGAGCGAGCGGGCCGGGGGTGGTGGCGTCCATGGGGCCAACTTCCGGTGTGATCGTAGGCGCGATCAAGCTTCTTACGAAGCCGGGAACGAGTGTATTCCCGCCTCGGTAACACCCGCTGGTCATACCGCAGTTGCCCGCTGCTGGCGACGCTTGGTGAGTGCCTGGACCTCGTCGGTGACCGACCCCGAGGGTCCGGGCGACCGGAGTTCAGCGGCGGAGGAGAGCCATGCGCCTGCACTCACATCAGTCCCGCCTGCCCCGGGCGACCTGGGCGAGACGTCTGAGCCAGCCGACGCTGTTCGCGGCCGGCCAGGACTGGGACGCCATCCGCGTCAGGGCCGACATCGGCCTGCGGGCGGTGCGCTTCCTCGTAGCGTCCGGCACTCCCGTGGGGCCAGTGCTGCACGACCAGGGCAGCGGCCAGGCGTACTTCCTCACTCCGCCCGGCACCGCAAAGAGGTGGCAGCAGGACCAGACCCACGCGCTCGGCGAGGGGTCGTGGGTCGTGCTGGCTCCGCCGGGCTGGGAGGACGGGCTGCTGCGTTGGGTGAGCGATCCGGCTGACGGCCCTGCCTACACGGCAGCCTGCGACCTCACCGTCGCGTTGACCGTCGCCGCGGGTGGGGAGATCAGCCGATGATCCCGTGGACCCGGCATACCGAGAGGCGGGCGTGATGGGGCGCGCCGTGGACTGGCTGGCCCGTTTCACAGGACCGCTCCTGATCGTGATCATCTCCGCGTCCTGCGGCTTCGTGATCGGCATCGCGGTCTCCGCCATCCCGTCATCCCCCTGAACTCCCGCTCTCTGCCGGTGACCGCACTCCCCTTGAACGGCTCTTCCAGCCGCAAGGTCCTGGCAGAGAGCGGGCCGTCAGCCCGGCTGTTTCCGACACGCATCCACTCCACGAGCGGAAAGCGGACCTGCCATGTACGCGTTCGGCCTCTGCATCGACCGGCACTACCTCACCCCCGGCCTCGCCATGATCACTGGCTTGGCGGACAGCCTCACCACAAGCGCCCGCAGGGACGCGGCGCTGCGCGTCCTCACCATCGACCTCACTCCGGCCCACGCACTGCTCCTCTCCGATCTCGCCAAGCGGGCCGGCTTCGGCTCCTTCGACCTCGCACACCGCTCCCCGCTGCGCGTCTCGCGGATGGCCGACGCCTCGTACATCACGGTCACCACCTATCTGCGGTTCGAGTTCACGGCAGCGTTCGTGCGCCGCCCCTACCTGATCTACGTGGATGCGGACACCCTCGTCCGCGGTGACCTGACCGCCCCGCTCAACACCCTCGAATCTGGTGAACTCGGTGCGGTGGCCGACGAGTTCAACCCCGCCGTCGGCGAATGCCCGGCCCTGCCCGGCGCCGCGGAACGGTGGCCGCATTTCAAGGGCCGCCCCTACTACAACGCCGGTCTGTTGTGGGCCCACACCGCGGACCTGCCCAGCATCCGCGGCGGCGTCGAGCGTGCGCTGGTCCGGCAGCGTCGGCACATCCTCCACAACGACCAGGACGCCCTGAACCTGTGGATCCTGCACGCCGGCCGCGTCCGCCCGGTCGACGCCGGATACAACCGTTTCGAAGTCGGCCGCTTCCTCGAACGCGGCAACTGGGTGCGCCGCGTCATCACCCGCTCCCTACGTCCCGACCCGGCCGCACCCCTCATCCACTTCGTGGGCCCGGAGAAACCGTGGCAGGTGACGTGCCCTCGCACGGAAGACGTCCGCGAGTACCGCACCCTCTTACAACGCGCCCTGCGGCACACACGTGCGTTGGGCGCCGCCCACCCCGAGCCCGTGGGGCTTCGATGACCACGCCCCCGTCGATGGTCTCCCGCGCCTGCGCCACCCTTCTGGGCACGCCCGCCCGGACCGCGGAACGGTTGAAGGCGGGTTCACGCACCGCCGTATACCGGGCGGCACTGGCAGACGGCCGCAGCGTGATCGTGAAGTTGTACGCGCCCACCGCCGGACGCAACGCGATCACCGAAGGCACGGCGATGCGAGCCGCCGAGGCCGCCGTACCCGTCCCGAAGGTGCTCGGCTGTGGCACCACCTCCACCGACGGAGCCACCGCGCTCATCACGTCCGACCTCGGCACCTGCACCCTTGGCACCGCCGTACGCACCAGCCGCGTCCCGCACACCCAGGCACTCAAGGATCTCGGCGACCTTCTCGGCCGCCTGCACCGGGCGCCGCTCTCGCCGTCGGTCAAGCGACGCCCGTTCGTCGACTTCGTCTCATCGCTAACCCGGCGCTGCCCCGCGGACCTGATGGACCAGATCGCTCCGGCGCTCGCCCTGATCGCCGACACCCCCGAGACGGCACCGGTGGTGTGGTGCCACGGGGACCTTCACTTCGACAACGTCGTCCTCTCCGGTCCCCGGGACACACGCCATCTGGTCGACTTCACCGACGCCGCCCCAGGCTCGCGGGAGTCGGATGTCGCCCACGCCCTCGTCATGACCGCCGCCCACACGCCGTGGGACCGTGACGCGCTCACCAGCAGCTATCCCCTCGCCCTGAACAGTGCCCGTCTGTCGGCATGGGTGGTCCTGATCACCGTCCGCTGCTGGGCGTATTCCGCTCGCGGCGAGGACCAAGCCCTATGGCGGGGCCGGCTCACAGACCTCCCCCACCGAACACCCCACCTCTTCCGCACACCACGCACGGAAAGGACTCCCCGATGACCAGAGCCGCCGGCCTGACCGTCGTCATCCCCGCCCACAACGAAGCCGCGTACCTGCCCCGCTACCTCCCCACCGTCCTTGCCTCCCTCACGAGGTGGGAGGAGAGCAGCGGCGAGTTGGGGGAGGTGATCGTGGTCGACAACGCCTCCACCGACACGACCGCCGAGGTGGCTGCCTCCTTCGGCGTGCGCGTGATCAGCGAGAGTGTGCGCAGTATCGGGCGGGTCCGCAACAGCGGCGCGGCCGTGGCCGGAGGGCGGCGGTTGTTCTTTACGGACGCCGACGTTGCACTGCCCCTGGAAGCGATCACCGCCGCTGCGGCTGCGATGGACGCCGGGGCTGTCGGTGGCGCCATCCCGCCCCTGTACACCCCCAAACGGCTCGGGGCATGGCTGCTGTGCGCGTACTGGGACCACTACCGAACCGCCCACGGTGGCGCGCAGGGCGTCGCCCAGTTCGCAACCGCCTCAGCTTTCAACACGGTTGGCGGATATCGAGACGACCTGTTCATGAGCGAGGACGTCGACTTCTTCCATCGTCTGACCGCACATGGCCGGGCCACCGCCGCCCCGGTCGCGATCTTGGACGAGCTGCGCGTGCGCCCCTCCACCCGCCGCTACGACCAGTGGTCCAGCCTCCGGATGCTGTGGTGGCAGAACCCTGTGACCGCCCGTATGCGACTGAGTTCCCCGCGCATGTGGCGTCACTGGTACGGGACCACGGTCCGATGAACCAGAGCCGGACGCCCGTGACGCTGCCGGTGCCGGACGCGGAAGGGATCTACACGTTCCCCGACGACCTCGTCCGCGCTCACGAGGAGTGGACCGACCACCTCGTCGAACGCCACCGCGCACACGACGACCACGTCATCGAGCTGATGACCCCCTACAACGGCCACCCCTACTTCATCGAGCTCCGCCACCCGGCCGGCCGCCCCGTCCTCGTGATCGAGCCGCACCACGACGACTTCGCCCTTTCTGCTTCCGGAACCTTCCTCGCCCACCCCCGCCCCCTCACCGTGGCCACCGTGTTCACCCGGTCCACCAGCGTCCACCCGGCTCTGGAGGACACCTTCACCACCGAGACCGCCGTATCCCACCTACGCGAACGGGAAGGCGCCGCCGCACTCGCCCCGCTCCCCGCCGAGCGCGTCCTGCTCGGCCACAAGGACGCCGAACCGCCGTACCGGCCCTACAGCCAGGATCGCCTCAGCCGGATCACCGACGAACTCCACGAAGTCATCGCCGCCCATCCCGACGCCGAACTCCTCGCCCCGGCCGCCGTCACCCGGCACCCCGACCACCTCCTCGTGCATCGCGCCGCCGTACGCCTGGGATGCCGATGGTTCTGGGAAGACCTCGCGTTCTGGCCCACCTACGCGCTCGCCGGATGCGACCAGCACCTCTTCCGCGCCCGCACCACCCCGACCCTGACCACCGAACTGGTCGACATCACCGACGTGATCCTCGACAAGACCACCGTCCTGCGGATGCACGGCTCGCAGATGCACCCAGCACGGAAGATGTACCGGCCCATCCGGCACGCCTGGACCGCCGCCACCGGTCTCCCGGCCGGCACCGGAATCTACGCGGAACGCTTCTACCGGATGGAATCACCGTGAAGATCATCGCTGTCGAAGGACCCTCGTACGCGGGAAAGTCCACCGCGATCGAGCATCTGCGCAGCCGTGGCATCGAGATGCGAGCATTCGTATCGGATTGCTACGTCCGCCAGATCGCCCACCGCGACGACATCCCCCCGGCCCGCACCGAATCCGCGGCCGCGCAGCTCGCCGCCTTCGAGAAGTTCATGGCCATCGAGAACACCCGCGTCCGAGCAGCCCTCGCCAGCGCCAAACCCGTGGCCGTCCTCGACCGTTCCGTCGACACCCTGCTGGCCCACGCCCACGCCCTCGACGCCCTGTACGGCTACGACGTCCACGACCAACTCCGCGACCGCCTCCAGGAACTCCCATTCCTACGTCCGGACCACACCCTCTACCTCGACGTACCCACCGAAGCGTTGAGCCTGCGCCGCAAACTGGCCGGGCACACGGCAGCGGAATCCGACTACTTCCTTCACGATCCGGCGTTCCTCACCCATGCCCGGGACTACTTCGTCTCCAGAGCACGACCGGCAGTGTCACGGGAGGTAGTCATCGTCCGGGCCGACACCGACCCCGCCGACGTCGCACATGCGGTGGAATCTCTCGTCATGTTCTGGGCGAGGTGACCGGCCGATGCCCACCGCCCTCTTCGCCTGGCGGCGTACCCCGCCCCCGCTCCTCATCGGCGGGGCCGAGGTCACCCAACAACTGCTCGCCGAAGAATTCGCCGCAGCCGGCTGGCGGACCGTCTACCTCGGCTCCCACCAAGCACCCTGGGACCAGACAACACAACTCCCCCAGATACGAGCCTTCCTCGACTCGCACCACACCCCCTACGAGGAGACACGGGGCGACCTGCGCTACCAGTGGAAGAAGGTGGACTGCATCGCCGTACCGCAGCACCGGACGGCATCGGCCCTCCACAGCCTGCTGTCCGGGCTGCGGCCGGACGTCGTGTTCACATCGCAGGAAGGGGCGGCCGACCTCGCCGCCCAAGCCCGGACCACCGCACTCGTCGCGGGCATCTTGCACTCCGTGTCGAAGACCGGACTCGGGGTTCTCGCCGGCCGCCCGCACCACGGCCTTGCCGTCTCCGAATTCGTCCGCCGACGAACGCCGCAGACCGAGGGAACCCAACTCGCCGTCCTCTACCCGCCGTTCGCACCACCGCTGCCTGGTTCCCCCGTGACACGAACCGGGTCGGTACTCATGGTCAACCCGATCCCCGCCAAGGGCTCCGGCCTCCTGCACCAGCTCATCCGTACCATGCCGGAACAGGACTTCACCCTGATCGAAGGATGGTGGAACACCGCCGACCAGTTCACCGCCTATCCCAACGTGACCTACGTCCCCCGGGTCTACGACATGAGCCCCCTCTACCGCGGTCACCGACTCCTGCTGGTGCCATCCACGGTGGAGGACGCGTTCCCCCGGGTGATCGTCGAAGCCGCACTGCACGGGACACCCAGCATCGGATCGGACCGCGGCGGCATCCCCGAAGCGATCGGCTCGGCCGGAATCGTCCTGCCGCACGCGGCGGGACCGCAGGTATGGGCGGACACCATCCGCGCCTCCGACCACCAGACGCTGGGAGAGCAAGCCCGCCGGCGCGCGGCGTATCTTGCCCGACCACGTCTGCCGGACCTTGAAGCCCTCGGGATCTACCCGGCGGCGAACGCGTCCTCGACCTGATCCAGCCGCTCCGTCCACCAGTGCAACAGCGCCTCGTCCGCGGTGAACAGCTCATCGCAGGAGAAGTCACCGCGGTCGTAGTGGAACTCCAGCTGCCAGAAGTCCGTCATCCGCTTCCACCACAGCCTGCGGACACCATCCGCGAGCGCGGAGCCGTCCAGCGGCATCACCGACCGGTACCCGCCGACGAACGCCGAGACGCGAGCGAGATCGAACACTCCGTCCACCCCGAACTGCACCTGCGCCGTCCGCACGACCTCTTCCGCATACGGGCGCACGCCGACCCGGTCCCAGTCCAGGACGGCGACAAGCTCCTCGCCCTCCCACAACAGGTTCCGGTACTGGACGTCACCGTGCGTCCACCCGTGTCCACCTTCGGGCGTCGCGTGCAGGGGCCGAAGGTCAGCGTGCTCCGCGATCAGCCTTCGGCGGTGATCGAGAGCCGCTGCCGCCGCCCCATCGAAGGCGCCGGCGCCCCCTTCGGCCGCTCTCGACAGCCGGTGCGACTTCTCGACCGCTCGCTGCGGCGATGTGACGTCCGCGGTAACCGTGTCGGGCACAGCAGGCAGCAGGCCCTGACCGCAAACCCGGCCCAGGCTCAGGTGCAGGCGCCCCAGGTGGGCGCCCAACGAGGCCGCCTGAGGCAGGCTGAGGTCGACTCCCCGGACATGAGCGCCTGCCGCCCACGGGAACAGGCACCAGATGCCGCCATCAACCTCAGCGACCAGTGAGTCGGCCGTGGTGGTGACGGGGGCACTGACCGGGATGCCGTCCTCGGCCAGCGCGGCAAGAACACCGAGGTTGCGGATCAGCCGGTCAAGGGGAACGTCGGTGACCCGCTTGAGCGCAAATGCCCCGGCCGGCGTGTCCACCCTCCAGTTCACGTTCATCAGCCCGTCGGCGAGGTACCGGCGCTCTCGCACCTCTCCGAGGCCAAAGGCACCGACCAACTCGGCGAGAGTGCTGCTGGGGATGGCAGTCCGGTCGGCCACCGTGGCATCAGTCACGCGGAAGACGATACGTGAGCGCCGCCCACCGAGACGTGAAGATCACCAATCCCACATCCGCGTGCGGGCCGGTCGCCCGTGCACACAGACGTCCTCTCAGAAGGACGCCACTGTTCGACATCTCCGGGGTTGTCATCGGGGCAGGGGAAGGAGGGACTAGCACCTGGGGTATCTTCACAGGTGCGGAGCCGACTACGTGATGGGCCTGCTCACCTTATCGAGGATGAGCGCTGCACCTCCGCGGATTCGGAGCCGGCTCCAGGACGCAGATCCGTCCCCAGCAACCGTCGCTGAGACGAGGTCTCAACCAGGTTCCATGCCCATGCGCTGGGCAGCGCGTTGACTCGGTGACTTCGGGCATCTTGTTCCAGTGCGGCCGATGCCGGCAAGAGGCCGCCCGGCCGGCCTCAGATACCACCGGACTCTCAGATGTCTCGTATGTCACGCTGCCCGACCGTGCCACCCAGCCACCTGAACACATCCTGACCACCACCGTGGATCACCCGTCGCGCCCCGGTCCGTACACGCACCATGGCTGCATGCACACGTACACGCGTCGTCTCCGCATACAGGTCCTCCGTCCCGCCCCTGCCCACGCGACGGAAGACCGCTATGCACACTCCGACAACCGACCCATCGATCACTGACCGCGCGACCGCTTGGCTGCGTCGCCGCCTGGGCCGGGCCGTCGTCCTGTCCTACGCCGCCGCCCTGATCTTCCCGGGCCCCGGCCTATGGCTGCGCCACACCCACAATCTGCCGCTCGGGCCGCCGATCCGACTGCCGGTGTCCACCGCACCGTGCCTGCTGTGGCTGGTGCTGCTCTCTGCCGGACTCCAGGTCCCCGTCCGTGAGCTGGGCCGAGTGCTCCGGCGCCCAGGCGCACTGCTGGCGGGGCTCGCACTGCACCTGACGATCCCCCTGCTGGTCATCCCTCTCATCGCGTTCCTGCTGCACGCCTCGCCCGACTCCGACGGCGGCAGCGGCCTCGTCACCGCGATGATCATGATCGTCGCGATGCCGGTTGCGGCCGGGGCCACGGTGTGGACCGGCAAGGGCGACGGCGACCAGCCCACCATGGTCGGCCTGGTCCTCGCCTCCACCCTCCTCAGCCCCCTCACCACACCGCTGGTCATCCAGCTCCTCTCCCCGCTCCTGAGCGGCACGTACGCCGACTCACTCGCCGCGAGCATCCACACTGCGGGCGGTGGCTTCACCCTCGTCGGCGTGGTGCTGCCCTGCGCGGCGGGCATCCTGACCCGGCTCACCCTGCCCCCGTCCCTGGTCGGCCGGGTGCTGGGCGTCGTCGTACCTGTGGCCCTGGCCGGCTCACTTGTCCTGACCTACGTCAACGCCAGCGGCGCCCTCGGCTCCTTCGTCGCCCAGCCGCGCCCCCTGCTGCTGGGGGCCGCGCTGGTCGTCGCGGCACTGGTCTGCCAGCTGTCGTTCGCGCTGGGCCGGGGCGCTGCGCGGCTGCTGCGGCTGGACCCGCCCGCCGCCTCCTCGCTCACCCTCGCCTGCGGCATGAACAACAGCAGCGACAGTGCCGTACTGATCACCGCCGCGCTTCCGGACAAACCCCACCTGCTGCTCCCGGTCCTCGCCTACGGTCTGCTCCAGAAGACAGCCGCCAACCGAGTCGTACGTGTCCGACCTCTCAGGGCCTTGCGTTCTGTCGCCTAGAACATCGCGACCCCCGGCCCGATGCCGGGGACCGCAGGACACCGGTGCGCGCAAGCCTTCGCCGCCTGTTCTCAGGATGCGGCAGGCCCCGACGGCTGCAACCGTATGGGTGAAGAGTGATCGATGCGGGCCAGTCCGCACGGGAGGCAGTCATGATCATGGCGTCCCCTCCGCACTTGCGAGAGCTGGTCGAACGATGCGACACGCTCAGGCGCCGCCTGGCCGTCGACCACAGCGCCGAGACCGCCCGGCGGCTCGAAGACGCGGCCCGCACACTGTGTCTGCTCACCGGCGCCCGCCAACTGGACACGGCGCTGTACGTGGCCCGTCAGCAGATGGCCGAGGCGATGAGACGCGAGCAGCCCAACCACCACCGAAATGCTCAGCCCTAAGCGTCCTGGTCGGACAGGTCCGAAGACGATCAACACGGTCCCAGATCCTCACCACCACGGATCTGGGACCGGCATCATGCGCGCTAGGGACAAAGTACTACGAACTGCCTGTTCCAACGCCGATGAGTGACCGATCAACGGAACCGGGTTCGCGGCCCGTCAGTCCTCACGCCGTCCTACCCCCGCGTATCGGCACGAGCAGCGTGAAAGCAGTTGGGGCGCTGCCGGTCAGCGAGAGCCGACCGCCCAGGGACACCGCGAGATCGCGGGCGAGGGCGAGGCCGATACCCGTTCCCTGACCCCCGCCGGTGTGGCCGCGGTCGAAGAGCCGCGCCGCCGGGCCGTGAACCTCGCCCTCGTCGGTGACATCGAAGGCGAGGGCGTCGTCGAGATCGCGTACGACCAGACGTACCGTGCCGCTTCCGTGGACGCGGGCGTTGTCCAGCAGGATGTCGAGGATCTCCGTGACGGGCCCGCTGGGAACGGGGACGTCGCCCGGGACATCCCGCGCGTGGCACTCCAGGCGCCGGCCGGCCTGGGCGAACGGGCCGTGCCAGCGTTCCTCCGTCGCCCTCAGCATCTGGCCCAGGGGCCGGTCGGCCGCAGTTGCCCGGGGCAGACCACGGGATGAGGTCATGCGCAGTACCTCCTCCACTGTGTGGTGCAGCCGTCGCGTGGTAGCGAGCGCCTCGGTGAGGACGGGCCGCAGCCGGGCGTCGTCGTACTGTTCCAGGCCCGACTCCAGGGTGAGCTGGAGGCCGGTCAGGGGTGTGCGCAGCTGGTGGGAGGCGTTGGCGGTGAAGTCACGTTCATGGCGCAGGAGTTCGGACAGGCTGTGGAGCATCTCGTTGTGGGTGCGGGCGACCTGGTCGATCTCGGTGATGCTGCTGGGGTCCGCCCGGGCGTTCAGGTCCCCTTCGGTGACGGCCCGGCAGTGGCGGGAGAGGTCCTCCAGCGGCGCGGCGAGTGCTCGAGCCTGGCGGCGGGCGACGAGCACGGCGACGGCCAGCGCGACCACGGCCACGCCCAGCAGCGCCCCCCACGCCAGAAAGACCCGGTCGCGTACGGCGGTGGCCGGAGAGGACGCCCGTACGACACCGATCACCTGCTCGGCGTGCGAGACGGGCACCGCGACGACCAGATCGCCGCCCGAGCGGCCCCGGACGGCCTCGCCGGAGAGGGCCCCGTGGACCGGGGCGTCGCCGGCCTGGGGGCCGCTGCCCGCGTGCAGCCGGGCCCGGGCTTCATACAGACCGAGGTGCCCGCCGGCCGGGGGCGCGGGCAGTTCGACCGGGTCGCCGGTCGTGTAGTCCGGGCTCACGCGTACGGCGCCGGCCAGGGCGGCCCGTTCCAGGATGTCGCGCTGGTCGGCGTACAGGGTGGAGCGGATGGCCAGGGCCAGGGGGACGGCGAGGAGGACGACGGCGACCAGGGCGGCGACGACGGCGACTCGCACCACGCGCTGTCTCATGCCCTCATGATGCGCCCTCACCCGGCAAGGGCGCTCTCAGCGTCCTCTCAGCACACGTCGCCCAGGCTGGGAGAGCACCTGGCAGGCCGCGCCATGCCGCACCACTCCACCGCTTCGGGGACCGCACCCCAGGGTGAACGCCATGACTTCCCACACCACCGCTCCGCCCGTCACCGCCGCCCCGGACCGCACGGCCGCGGCAGTCGGGGGCGTCACCGGTCTGAACCGGTTCTTCGAGGACGCCTGTGACCGCACCCCGGCCTCCATGGCACTCGAATGCGGAGCCCTCAGGCTGACGTACGCCGACCTGGACGCCCGGGCCAACCAGGTCGCCCACCGGCTGCGCCGTCTCGGCATCGGCCCCGACAGCCGTGTGGGGCTACTCCTGCCGAGGTCGGTTGCGATGTATGCGGGCCTGCTCGGCGTGTGCAAGGCCGGGGCGGCGTTCGTGCCGGTCGATCCCGCGGCGCCCGCCGACCGCGTGGCCTTCATCCTCCGGGACGCCGGTGCCAATGCCGTGCTCACCACCTCCGCCCGCACAGCCGACACGGTCCGCGCGATCCCGGGCGGGGACCGTGCGGTCATCGAGATGGACCGGGAGACCGAGGTCCTGACGGCGCTGCCCACCACACGGCCGCGGGTGGCGACGACGGGCGACGCGGACCTGCTGGCTTACGTGATGTACACCTCGGGATCGAGCGGCAGACCGAAGGGGGTGGAGATCGCCCGGTCGAGCATCGTCAACTTCGTGCGCGTCGTGTCCCCGGTATACGGCATCCGGCCCTCTGACCGCGTGTACCAGGGCATGACCATCTCCTTCGACTTCTCGATCGAGGAGATCTGGCCGACCTGGGCGGCCGGCGCGACCCTCGTCGCGGGTCCCGGGGGTCCTGCGCGGCTCGGGTCCGAGCTCGCCGACTTCCTGGACGGGAATGAGGTGACCGCCCTGTACTGCGTGCCCACCCTGCTGGCGACGATCCCACGGGACCTTCCTCGCCTGCGCCGTGTCTTCGTCGGTGGCGAGGCGTGCCCCGCGGCGCTGGTCGAGCGCTGGAGCAGACCGGGGCGGCGGATTCTGAACACCTACGGTCCGACGGAGGCGACCGTCACGGCCACCGTCCAGGAACTGCGCCCGGGCCGCCCGGTGACCATCGGCCGACCGCTGCCGACCTACACGGCCGTCCTCCTCGACGAGCGGCGCGAGCCGGTACCACTCGGGACGGTCGGGGAGATCTGCCTGGGCGGGCCGGGCGTTGCCCGGGGATATGTCGGCCGCCCGGACCTGACCGCCGACCGCTTCGTCCACCACGCCCTGGCGCCCGGGGGAGGCCGTCTGTACCGCACGGGTGACCTCGGCAGGATGACCCCGGAAGGAGAGATCGAGTACCTCGGCCGAGCCGACGCGGAGGTGAAGATCCGGGGTTACCGGGTGTCGCTGGAGGAGATCGAGAGCGTGCTGATGGCGAACCCGGGCGTCTCGCAGGCGGCCGTGTCGCTCGTCCCGCTCGGCGACGCGGGCGAGCAGGTCCTGGCCGGATACGTGGTACGTGCGGCGGACAACGGGAACGACGACGCTCTCACCGCCCGGCTGCGCGACCGCCTGCGACGGTCCCTGCCCTCCTACATGGTCCCGGCGACGCTGGACTTCCTCGACCGGCTGCCGGTCGCACCGAGCGGCAAGACGGACCGGTCGCGGCTGCCACGGCCGTCCGGGCGCCCCCTGACGGCATCCGGTCCCGTGACGCCGGTCCGCGACGCGAGGGAGGCCCGCGTGCGGGACGCGTGGGCCCGCGCACTCGGTGTCCCTCCCGAGGAGGTGTCGGCCGAGGCAGACTTCTTCACCGAGCTCGCCGGGCACTCCCTGCTTGCGGCCCACGCCGTCTCCCTGCTGCGCGAGCAGGACGGCAGCACCAGCCCCACCCTGCGCGACCTGTACGAGAACCCCACCATCCGGACCTTCACGACCCGCGTGTACGCGCAGGCGGGTGACCGGCGCGAGGCCGGACAGCTCCGTTCCGAGCCGCCCCTGCGGCACAGCCGCGCACGGATCGCACGGGCAGGGCTGGTCCAGGCGGGCGCACTCCACGCCCTCCTGCTGCTGCTCACGGGCCCGCTGGCGCTCGTGTACGCGGCACACCACGGACGGCCGACCGCCTCGAGCGCCCTCGAGACGACTCTGGCAGTGCTGGCCGGCTACATGGCCGTACGCTGGCTCGTCCCCGTCCTGCTCGCCCGGCCCCTGACCGCCGGCATCAGGGCCGGCCAGTACCCGCTGTGGGGGGCCACCTATCTGCGCCTGTGGACGCTCGACGTGCTGGTGCTCGGCCTCAGCCCGCTCCGGGTCCTCAGCGGATCGCCGCTCATGGGTTCCTACCTGCGCCTCCTGGGAGCAAAGGTCGGCCCGCGCACCGCCATCGCGACAAGTGTGATCGGCCTGCCCGCGCTGCTGCGCGTCGACGCCGACGCCGCGATCGGCTACGGGGCCACCCTGCGCCCCTGGCAGGTCGCAGACGGATGGGTCACGATCGCCCCGATCACCATCGGCGCGCGGGCGTACGTCGGCGCGGGCGCGGTCTGCGCACCGGGCGCCGCGCTGGGCCCCGGCGCCGCGCTCGGCGAGCAGTCCCTGGCCGGCCCGGGCGAGGCTATCCCCGCGGGAGCGCGCCGGGCCGGCTCGCCCGCCCGGCCGGTCACGGCCCTCTCGCCACTCGTCGAGTCGATGCTGACCGCCCAGCACCGCCCAGACCGCTGGCGACCCCTGCACCTGGCCGCAGCCCTGCTCGGTCTGCTCCTGCTGGAAGCGGTGCCCGTCGCCGCGGTAGCACCGGGCACCGCCCTGTGCTGGTGGGCGTGGCGGCACGGTGACCCGGCCGTGGCCCTGCTGCTCGGTCCCGTCTTCGTGGCCGCCGTGTGCCTGATCGTCGCCGTGGGCAGACGGGCGGTGCTGCCCAGGACGCCGGTCGGCGTGCACCGGGCACGGTCGGCGCTCGGGGTGCGCAAGTGGGTCGCCGACAAGCTCCTCGAGCACAGCCTGACCCTGACCAACTCGTTGTACGCCACCCTCTACACCGTCCCCTGGCTGCGGCTGCTCGGGGCGCGGGTCGGCCGGGGCGCCGAGGTGTCCACGGTGGCACACATCGACCCGGACCTGCTGACCCTGGGTGACGGCAGCTTCGTCGCCGACATGGCCGGCGCCGGCGTTGCTGTCTTCGCCGCCGACCGCATGGCTCTCGCGCCCACCGAGGCGGGCCGACGTGCCTTCGTCGGCAACGCGGCTCTAGTGCCTGCCGGTACCCGGCTCGGCCCGGGCTGTCTGGTCGGCGTCTGCAGCGTCCCGCCCGCTGGTGAGGTGCCTGCGGGCAGCATCTGGCTGGGCTCGCCCGCACTGCGGCTGCCGGTGCGCCAGGACAGCGGGCACTTTCCCGAGAGGCTGACGTTCCGGCCGGGGCGCGGGGCCGTACTCGGTCGCCTGGTCATCGAGTTCTTCCGCGCCACCTTGCCCGCGACGCTGCTCGCCGCCGGCGGCTTCGGGTACCTGCCGGCCCTCGCCTTGCTCGCGCGCCGTGCAGGGCCTGTGGTCACGCCGCTTGTGTCCCCGTCGCTCGCCCTGGGCGCCATGGCGGCCATCGTCGGCTGCTGCGCACTGGCCAAGTGGGCGGTCGCCGGACGATACCGGCCGCGCGTCGAACCTCTCTGGAGCCTGTTCGTCCGCCGGACGGAGTTCGTCACCGGTCTGTTCGAGGCCGCGGCGGTGCCCGCGGGCGTCGGCGCCTTGGTGGGGACCCCGTTCCTGCCGCCGGTGCTGCGCCTGTTCGGCGCCCGTATCGGCCGGCGCACCTGGCTCGGTACCACGTACCTGACGGAGTTCGACTTGGTGGAGGTGGGTGACGATGCCGCGATCGGCATGCATGTCTCCCTGCAGACGCACCTCTTCGAGGACCGGGTGATGAAGATGTCCGCGGTGACCGTGGGCGCCGGCGCCGGCGTCGGGACACGTTCGGTGGTGCTGTACGACGCCGTGGTCGGCGCCGGAGTCCGGCTCGGCGCGCTGTCCTTGGTCATGAAGGGCGAACAACTGACACCCGGCACCGACTGGCAGGGCCTGCCCGCCGAAGGATGTGCCGTCCCGCCGAAGCCCGAAGCGGTGGGACGGACCGGAACGAAGCAACCATGACCGGTACGCCCGATGGGCGCCGCCCGCTGGCCCTCGTCTACCGCGGACCAACCGCCCTGCCCGGCTGCCCCGAGGCGGTCGCGGACCTGCTGGCTTCGGGTCCGTGGCGCCTGGACGTCCGTGTCACCGGACCGCGTGAGGCGCTCCCAATGTCCGCCGAGTCGCTGTCCGGGGCCTTGCTGTACGCCCAGCCGGGCGGCGGCGAACTCGACTCCGCCTACCACGTTCTGCGCCCGCAGCACCGGGCGATCCGCGCCTTCGTCCAAGGCGGCGGGCACTACCTGGGTTCTGCCTGGGCGGCTGCCTCGCCGGAGCCACACCGGGTTTCGGCCTCCTGCCCGGCGACACCGACCAGTACATCGCCACACCCGGGGCAACGGTCCACGGCGAGGACTCCAGGGTGGTGCGGGTGATCTGGCGGGGATCCCCGCGCACCGTGTACTTCCAGGACGGCCCCGTCTTCCTCCTCGACGACGAGACAGCCGTGAGGATCCTGGCCCGCTACGACAACGGCGCCCCCGCCGCCGTCGTAGCCCCCTTTGGCGCGGGCGGGGTGGCCGTCACCGGACCGCATCCGGAGGCCACCGACGACTGGTACAGCGGCCGGGGTCTGCCGGTGCAGCACACCCTGGATCTGGCCCGTGACCTGGTGGAAGCCATGTGGCGGGAGCGAGCCCGTGGCAGCCTTCGACCCACGTGCGTGGCCCGTCCGCCCGGCGCTCATGACCGGCCCCGAGCTGCTCCTGTGGCTCGTCCGCTGCCCACCGGGCGGCCGGGAGCCGGTCGCCTCCCTGCTCCGACCGCTTGTCCGAGGACGAGCGGGTCGTGGCCTTCACCACGGTCTGGGTGCGCAAGGAAGCCTGACTCGACTACGTCGGTACAGGGGTCCGCCGCGGCCGCACCCTCGGTCTGGGCGGTCATCGACGTCCCCGTCGACGGGGCCCGAGCGGCGGTGGTCGCCGTGGAGCACAGCTGACGGCACCGTTGCCCGGCGCCGTCAGCCGCGAAGGATCTCTGATCCTGCCAGTCGCCCTTTCCGTGTCGCCGTCACCCGAAAGGCCGTTCGGCGACCCGCGAGGTGCGCACCAGACGCTTGCGGCGCTCATCACGCCGGCGCTCGTCGCGTCGCCCTCCGGTCTCGTCCTGGCGGCGGCGCTGCTGCCTGAGGTCGCTCATCGTCGCACTCCTCGTTCTCCCGTCCGTTTGATGACCCCAGCCTGCGATTTGATGACCCCAGCCTGCGATCCGGGCACTGAGGCACGCTGAGAGGCTCCCTGCCTCTCAGCGTGCTCTCAGCCGCTGTCACCGGTGACGGCTATGGTGGACCAGAGGCAGCCATGCGTACGCTGATCATCGAGGACGAGCACGGACTCGCCGCGGCGATCGCCGACGGACTCGCGGCGGAGGGCTTCGTCGCGGACGTCGCCCACGACGGGCCGGACGGCCTATGGCGTGCACTGCAAGAGCCGTACGACGTCATCGTGCTCGACATCATGCTTCCCGGCCTGTCCGGCTACGAGGTTCTCAAGCGTCTGCGCCACGCCCGGGTCTGGACACCGGTGCTGATGCTGACCGCGAAGGACGGCGAGTACGACGAGGCGGACGCCCTCGACCTCGGCGCCGACGACTACCTGAGCAAGCCGTTCTCGTTTGTCGTCCTCGTCGCCCGGCTCAGGGCGCTACTGCGCCGCGGGGCGCCCGCCCGGCCCGCGGTGCTCCAGGCGGGCGACCTCAGCGTGGACCCCGCTCGCCGCCGCTGCCACCGCGGAGAGCACGACATCGAGCTGACCGCCCGGGAGTTCGCCCTCCTGGAGTACCTGGTCCGGCACGCCGACGACGTGGTCGGCAAGACGGACATCCTCACGCATGTGTGGGACGAGCATTTCGACGGCGACCTCAACATCGTCGAGGTGTACATCGGCTACCTGCGACGCAAGATCGACGCGCCGTTCGACCGGCACACCATCGAGACCGTCCGCGGTGCCGGTTACCGGCTGAGTAGCGGCGCGGGGTGAGCGGTGGCGGTCGGCGTCCGGTCCTGGTGGGCCCGCAGGTCTCTGCGGCTGCGGCTGACGGCCGCAGCCGCCCTGGTCATCGCCGTCGGCCTGTGCGGAGCCGCGGTTCTTCTTGTCGTTTGGCTGCACGCCAGCCTCATCCACGACCTGGACACGGCGGCCCTCCAGCGCGCCGAGGTCGTGGCGGCGGACGCCGACAGCCCCCAAGTCGGTTCGGAGATAGCAGCCGCCGATCATGGCGAGGTCGCCGTCCAGATCGTCGACCGCCACGGTCACGTCATCGCCAGCTCGGGAAACCTGCGTGGCCGCCCTCCCGTGTTCTCCTTCCCGGCGAGCCGGTCGGGTAGCCCTCCGGCGCACACTGTCCACGACATCCCCGTGGGCGAGAGCGGTACCTGGCGTGCCGTCGGCATCCCCGCCGGTTCGGCCGGCAACCCGCTTAACGTGTACGTGGCGGTCCCCACGGAGAGCGTTGACCAAGGACTGGCCCGGCTCACCGCCGGCCTGGCTGCCGGAACGCCGGCGGTCGTCGCGCTGCTCACGGCCGTGGTGTGGCAGCTCACCGGACGCGCACTGCGTCCCGTGGAGGCTCTGCGCGCCCAGAGTGCCGAGATCTCCGTCTCGGATCTCGGCCGACGGCTCGACGTGCCGCCCACCGCGGACGCCCTCGCCAGGCTCGCCCGGACCTTGAACGATCTGCTGGAACGCCTGGACTCGGCGTCGCGCCGCCAGCGCCGGTTCATCGCGGACGCCGCCCACGAACTGCGCAGCCCCCTCAGCGCCCTGCACACCCGGCTCGACGTGGCCGCCCGGCACGCCCCCTCACCGCAGACACAGGCCCTCGCCGGATCCCTCCTGCGGGACTCCGAACGGCTCACCCGGCTCACCGACGACCTCCTCCAGCTGGCCCGGCTGGACGACCGACCCCGGATCCGGACACGCCCTGTCGATCTGGACGAGACCGTCTTCACCGAGGTGCGCGAGGCCCGCCGCCGCACTCGGCTCCCGATCGACCAGCACGCAGTCGGCGCGGCACGCGTACCCGGAGACGCTGACGCCCTCGCCCGCGTCGTGCGCAACCTCCTCGACAACGCCGTGCGCCACGCCCGCAGCCAGGTCACGGTCGGTCTGTGCACCGATGGCGGCACCGCCCATCTGGTCGTCGCCGACGACGGCCCCGGCATCCCGGAGGCCGACCGGGAACGGGTCTTCGAGCGCTTCACCCGGCTGGACGACGCCCGCTCCCGGGACACCGGCGGTAGCGGCCTCGGCCTGGCCATCGTCCACGATGTCGTCACCGCCCACGGCGGCCGCACCCTGATCGAGGACAACCGGCCTGGCGCCCGGCTGGTCGTGCTGCTGCCAACGGAAAGGCCCTGACTCCGTCATACGCCGGTGGAAGTGGGCCGTTTGGGCTTTTGCCGTCGTCTAACCGTGGGCGAGCGTCGGGTTAACCGGCTGCCTCCTAGCGTGAGTGCATGACCGCCTGTTCCGGCCGACTCCTTGGAGGGCAGTGGCCATGGCAGTACACACACGGATGTCCGTGGCCGTGGGGTTTGCGCTCGTCGCGGCGGTGACCGCCGGCTGCTCCGGATCCGGAACGCACGCAGCCAAGGGATCCGCGTCCTCCGGCTCCTCGTCGACCGTGGCGCAGAACCCGGCTCCCACCGAGTCCAATCCGCCCGGTGACATCCCGGACAACCAGGCGTACGTCCCGTTCAACGGCCCCGGTTTCACCGTGAAGGTGCCCGAGGGCTGGGCCCGCACCCAGCGGGACGGCGGCACGACCGCGTTCACGGACAAGCTGAACACCGTACGGATCACCCCGGTCTCTGCGTCCGGTGCGCCCACGGTCGGCTCGGTCACGAACACCGTCGTCCCACAACTGCGTTCCCAGGTGCAGAAGTTCGCCTCGCCCAAGGTGTCCGAGGTGAAGCGGCACGCGGGCAGCATGGTGCTGCTGACCTACCAGGGTGACTCGGCGAAGGACCCGGTGACCGGCAAGGTGGTGCGGGACGCCTTCGAGCGGTACGCCTTCTACCGCTCCGGTCACGAGGTGGACCTGACGCTGTCCGGCCCCGTCAACGCCGACAACGTGGACCCCTGGCGTATGATCAGCGACTCCTTCGCCTGGCGGTGACCACCATGGCGGACGACACGGTCCTCACCGCCCGCGAGCTGTACCGCTTCTACCGGGCCGGTGAGGAGGAGACGCTCGCGCTTCGAGGGGTGTCCCTGCGGGTGGGGCGGGGTGAGACGCTCGCGGTGGTCGGGCCGTCCGGGTCGGGCAAGTCGACCCTGCTGGCCTGTCTGGCGGGGCTCGACGAACCCTCCGGCGGCGAGGTACGCGTGAACGGCGTACGGATCAGCCACCGGCCCGAGACCGAGCGGGCCAGGTTGCGGGCCCGGCACATCGGGGTGCTGTTGCAGACCCGCAACCTGCTGCCCCATATGAGCGTCCGCGACAACATCCGCCTGGCCCAGCGGGCCGCCGCAGGAAAGCCCGCCGTCTCCGCCCAGGAGCTGCTCGGCCAGGTGGATCTCGCCGAACGGGCCCACGCCCTGCCCCGGCAGCTGTCCGGCGGTGAACTGGCCCGCGCCGGGCTGGCCGTCGCGCTGGCCAACTCGCCCGAAGTCCTGCTCGCCGACGAGCCGACCGGCGAACTGGACGGAGAGACCGAGCAGGTCATTCTCACGCTGCTGCGCGACCGGGCCGCCCAGGGCTGCGCGGTGCTGATCGTCACCCACAGCGCTGAGGCCGTACGCGTCGCCGACCGGGTCATCCGCCTGGCGGACGGAAGGACAGACAGTGCCCCGACGACATCGGACAGGCAGGAGGCCCGGGATGCCACCGGATGAGACGCTCGTCGCCTGCCAGAACGCCGCCCTCACCTTCGGCAGCGGCCCACAGGCCGTCGTGGCCGTGCACGGAGCGAACCTGCAGATCGCGGCCTGCGACCGGCTCGCGGTCGTCGGCCCCTCTGGATCGGGGAAGAGTTCACTGCTGAACCTGCTGGCGGGACTGGAGCAGCCCACCAGTGGCACAGTGAGCCGCGCCGCGTCACTGGGGCCGTACGACATCGGCCTGGTCTTCCAGGGCGACAGCCTGATCCCCGCCCTGAATGTGGCCGAGAACACCGCCCTGCCCCTGGTCCTCGCCGACCGGCCCGAACCGGAGGCACGGGAGGCCGCCCTCGCCGCGCTCGCCCTGGTGGACGCCGCCGATCTGGCCGACCGGCTGCCCGAGGAGATCTCCGGCGGCCAGGCCCAGCGCGTGGCCGCCGCCCGCGTTCTGGCCCAAAGGCCGCGCCTGATCCTCGCCGACGAGCCGACCGGACGCCTCGACCACACCACCGGCGCCCGCGTACTGGACGCCCTGCTGACGGCCGCCGACCACACGGGCGCGGCCCTCGTCGTCACCACCCACGACCCCGCAATCGCCGCCCGCCTCGCCGTCCGGCGCGCCATGCGCGACGGTCGGCTGCTCGCACCCGAGGAGGTTCCGTGATCACCGCCTGGGCCCGCGGCCTGACCCGTCACCGCACCGGACGCCTGCTGGCCGCCCTGGCCGGGATCGCGCTCGCGGTCGCCCTCGTCGCCGCGCTCGGCTCCTTCCTCACCGCGTCCAAGGCGACCATGACCCAGCGCGCCCTACGCTCGGTCGCCGTCGACTGGCAGGTCCAGGTACAGCCCGGAGCCGACCCGAACGCCGTGCTGTCCCTCGTGCACAAGTCGCCCGGTACCCGTGCCGCCCTGCCCGTCGGCTACGCCCGCACCGCCGGATTCACCGCCCGCGTGCAGGGCAGCACCCAGACCACCGGCCCCGGCATGGCACTCGGTCTGCCCGCCGAATACCGCACCCTGTTCCCCGACGCGATCCGCACCCTCTCCGGAGCCTCCACCGGTGTCCTGCTGGCCCAGCAGACCGCCTCCAACCTCCACGCGGCCCCCGGCGACACCGTCGGCGTCCAGCTCCCGGGCGTGGGAATCCGCCAGGTCAAGGTGGACGGCGTGGTCGACCTGCCCCAGGCCGACTCCCTCTTCCAGACGGTCGGCGCCCCCAGCCAGTCCCAGCCGACCGCACCCCCGGACAACGTCGTCCTGCTGCCCGCCACACAATTCGCCGCACTCACACAGGGCTCAACCGGCACGACCACCCAGATCCACGCCGCCCGCGACACCACGCGCCTGCCCGCCGACCCGGCCGCCGCCTTCACCTCCGTCACCCGCGCCGCCCACAACCTGGAGGCCCGCTCCGCCGGTACCGCACTGGTCGGCAACAACGTCGGAGCGGCACTCGATTCCGCCCGTCAGGACGCCCTGTACGCCCAGATCCTCTTCCTCTTCCTCGGAGTCCCCGGCGCGGTCCTGGCCGCCGCGCTGACCGTCGCGGTCGCCTCCGCCGGGAGTGAGCGGCGCCGTCAGGAACAGGGGCTGCTACGGCTGCGCGGCCTGCGCCCCGGCCAGATCACCGCCCTCGCCGGCCTGGAGGCGGCGCTGACCGGCCTGCTGGGCGGTGTGGCCGGGCTGGGCATCGCCGCGCTGACCGGGCGCCTCGCCTTCGGCACCGCGTCCTTCGGGACGAGCGCCGGTACGGTGGCGGTCTGGTACGGCATCGCGTTCATCCTCGGTGCCGCCGTGGCCGCCGGCGCCGTGCTCGTCCCCGCCCTGCGCGATCTGCACACGGTGACCGTCGCCGAGACCCGCAAGGAGCCGGGGGCACGCGGCACCCGCAGCCCCTGGTGGGCGCGGTACGGCCTGGACTTCGCGCTGCTCATCGGGTCCTGGCTGGTCTTCCGGGCCTCCTCCGGCAACCAGTACGCCCTGGTTCTCGCCCCGGAGGGCGTGCCCAGCATCTCGGTGTCGTACTGGGCCTTCCTCGGCCCCGCGCTGCTGTGGATCGGCGCGGCCCTGCTCCTGTGGCGCCTCACGCTGCTGGCCCTCGCCCACGGCCGCCCCGCCCTCGCCCGCCTGGCCCGCCCGCTGACCGCCAACCTCGCCGGGACCACCGCCGCCATCCTCTCCCGGCGCCGCCGCCCGCTCGCCCGCTCGGTGGTCCTGCTCGCCCTCGCCGTGTCCTTCGCGACATCCACGGCCGTCTTCAACTCCACCTACAAACAGCAGGCCGAGGTCGACGCCCGGCTCACCAACGGCGCCGACGTCACCGTCACCGAACCGCCCGGCGCCCACATCCCACCCAGCGCGGCCGGCTCGCTGAAGATCTCCGGCGTCCACCACGTCGAACCCGTCCAGCACCGCTTCGCCTACGTCGGTTCCGACCTCCAGGACCTCTACGGCGTCCGCCCCGGCACCATCGCCCAGGCCACTTCCCTCCAGGACGCCTACTTCTCCGGCGGCACCACCGCGCAGCTCATGCGGAAGCTGGCTCAGCGCCCCGACAACCTGCTGGTCAGCGCCGAGACCGTCAACGACTTCCAGCTCTCCCCCGGCGACACCGTCAACCTTCGTATCCAGGACGCCCGCACCAAGTCCCTGCGCACGGTCCCCTTCCACTACGCCGGCATCGTCAAGGAGTTCCCCACCGCCCCCAAGGACAGCTTCTTCGTGGCCAACGCCTCCTACATCGCCAAGACCACCGGCAGCGACGCGGTGGGCGCCTTCCTCCTCGACACCGGCGGCACCCAGCAACAGCAGATCGCCGCACAGCTCCGGGCGAAGCTCGGCACCGGCGCCACCGTCACCGACCTCACCCAGACCCGGGGCACCGTCGGCACCAGCCTCACCTCCGTCGACCTGGCCGGCCTGACCCGCATCGAGCTGGCCTTCGCCGTCCTGCTCGCCGCCGGAGCCGGCGGCCTCGTCCTCGCCCTCGGACTCGCCGAACGCCGCCGCACCTTCGCCATCGCCACCGTCCTCGGCGCCCGCACCCGCCAACTGCGCGGCATGGTCCTCACCGAGGCCCTCCTGCTGGCCGTGGCCGGCCTGGCCGGAGGCGCGCTGATCGGCTGGGCTCTCTCCGAGATGCTGGTCAAGGTCCTCACCGGCGTCTTCGACCCACCGCCCGCCACCCTGGCCGTGCCCGGCCCCTACCTGACGCTGACCGTCCTGGCCGCCCTGGGCGCCGTACTGGCGGCGGCCCTGAACGGAATCCGCCGTGCCCGGCGCCCCGCCGTCGAGGAACTGCGGGACCTGTGAACCAGCGCGCGACAACCAACGTGTCTACGCTGTCGGCCATGGGCACGCCCGCAGCACCGGACAACGGCCGCTTCCGGGTCCTCGTGGTCGAAGACGACGATGTCATCGGCCACCACCTGGAAACCGGCCTGCGCGGCAACGGCTACACCGCCGCCTGGAGCCGCACCGGCGCCGCCGCCCTCACCGAGGCGAGCCGGACACCGTACGACGCCCTGCTCCTGGACCTCGGCCTGCCCGACATGGACGGCCTCGACGTCGCCCGCACCCTGCGCAACCGCTTCCGGGACCTGCTCATCGTCATCCTCACCGCCCGCACCGACGACATCGACGTCATCGCCGGCCTGGACGCGGGCGCCGACGACTACCTGGTCAAACCCTTCACCCTCACCGTCCTGCTGGCCCGCCTCCGCGCGCACCTGCGCCGCCGCACCCTCACCACACCCGTACAGAATCAGCCGATCCACCTCGGCGACCTCGTCATCAACCCCACAGCACGCCGCTGCACCCTCCACAACACGGAAGTCCCCTTGCGTCCCAAAGAGTTCGAGCTGCTCGCCCTCCTCGCACGGCACGCGGGCGAAGCCGTCTCCCGCGAGACCCTGATGGCCGAGGTCTGGGACGAGAACTGGTTCGGTTCCACCAAAACCCTCGACGTCACCATGGCTGCCCTGCGCCGCCGCCTCACCGATGCAGCCGAGCCACTCCCCGTCCCCACCCGCCTGCCCCGCATCACCACACTGAGAGGACATGGCTACCGCCTGGAGCTGTGACTGGCCGGGCAGGGGACGTCCTTGGCGTCCGCCACGTACAAGTCATACAAGTGCTCGGACCTACCCACGGAGGCGACTGACGCGCCTTCGGCGACGCGCCCTCTCGCTCCGAGCCTCTGCGTGAAGGGCGAGGGCTTCACTTCTCTCATCTGCAATGACCGCTTTCACGCGGCCTGGGCCGCTCCGGCCGTCCGGGACCTCGAAGCCCGAGACCCTCAAGGGCGGCCGGGTGGGGTGTGGAGCGTAGATTGCACCCGTTCCGGGTTCGCCTGTTCTGGCAGAGGCGGTGCCTGCGGGAACAGGTGGTCTTCCAGAGCGGGCAGCCCGAACAGCATGAGAAGCGGCACCGCCGGGCCGAGCAGGGCTATCACGATCACGACGCCTCCCTGGGAAGCTGGCGATCACGGCTGATACTTGACGGCAAGTTGGCCATGTTCACCGTGCGGCCGAACGGGGGAGGCCGCACACGGGGAAGGGTCCGTATAGGCCGAACGGGTGATGTCAGAACGTGCGGAGGCACGGCCTGGCGGTGCAGACGCCCCCGTGCGCCAGCTGAGTGGGGCGAGAGCCGGGATGCCGGTGACGAGGCGCCGCCCCCTCCCGGCCAGGAAGGGGGCGGCGCATAAGGTGCGCGGAGTGGTTCTACTGCACGGTCACGGTGACGGAGTCGGAGTGGGTCTTGCCCACCATCACGCGGTAGTGCTGGGTGCCCTTGCTGGTGGGCCGGGTGGTGAGAAGGTAGGAACTCCCCTTCTTGACCGTGGTGCTCGTCTTGAGCGTGGACCACGTGCCGTTCTTCTCCTGCTGGAGCCGCACGGACGTACCGATCGGGATGCCTGTGGTGCGCCCGGTGAAGCGGACGGAGTGGCCCACTTTCACGGTGGTCGGGTTGGCCTTTACGGTGACCGACGCGGCAGCCCGCGTCATGCTCGGCTTCGGGCTCGGCGTGGGGGAAGCGGCGAATGCCTCGGCCGAACCGGCAGAGACCAGCGCCGCGGACAGGGCACACGCTGCCAGGGCACACGCGCGGCGGCGACCGTGGAACAAGGTGAGCATGGAGTCTCCCGTAGCTGGTTGGACGGATCGACGGGCCCGCGGTGCGGGGACGCGCCATGGGCTGATCGCCCACTCGCACCAGGCTGCGCCGGACCAGCAGGGAAGGCATCCGGGAATGTCACCGACCGTCGCGCCCATGTGACGATGTCCGGTCTTCGCGCAGGTCATCAGGTGACGGACCGGCCCCTCCCTTTGCTCATCTATTGCTCTTCGTCGCCGCGGAGGTTCCGCGACCGCCGCCCACCTTTGCAGGCATGCGCCAGGTGCTGCGGGGCGAGAGGGCAGGGCGCCCTGCACATTCTGGGTGACGGATCATGGTCGCTCTACACGCCTGCCTGGAGCCGGTTCCCGGTGGACGCTTGAGGCGCCAAGAGCCTTGAAGAGCTGCGGTCCGGTCGCCGACCGCGCCGACCTGCTGCTATATGCCGAGGGAGGGTGGCGGTACGGCACGGGCGGCGAGGCTTCCCGCGACGCCTGCCGTCAGGATCGTCACCAGCGCTGCGAGCATCGAGGCGGCTGTTTCGCCGGGCCTGGGCACGTGCGGCTGGGAGCCGAGTGTCGCGGTGACCGCGGGCACGCCCCAACTGAGCCGCTGAAAGCACCACGAGTGCAGTCGGCTGGCCCGTCAGCCGCATCATGACGTGAACCGCGATCACGGCAGCCCCAGGAACAGCCCGAGCAGGATGAACGAGGAACACTGACCGTACTGGCTCAGGTCGAGCGGGGCGCCCAGCCACGGGAAGAACCGCGGCCCGAAGACCCTCAACCACCGCGAAGAGCGGGCGCGCCAGCCGCCGTGGTCCGCCGATGGCCACCACCAGCCCGAAACAGAACCGCCAGCATGATCGAGACATGCGTATGCACGACCACGACCGTCAGGGCGAAGACGATCGCCAGGCTGATAAGCAGCGTAAGCAGGTACGGGTACGGCCTGACCTGTGCACGGACTGTGTTCTTCTTGGTACGGAGACCCTGAGATTGGAAATCGACTCGGTCCCCGGAGGCACTTGCCTCGGTCGATGAGCTGCGGACGCCAGCCGGGGCGGCGGCGCCGAAAGCCGTCGTGAAGGTCCCCGCCGACGTGGCCGCGCTCGCAGATCACTGCGCGACAGTCCACTGTGGATGTTGTGTGCTCCTGGCAGCTACGTTCTTCTGGCCTCGGACGGATAGGGCAGCCACGTCATATGGGGCTGCTGATGCCCGTCGTGCTGATTGTCCTCATCACCGTCACGGACACCGTCACCCCCGCGGACATCGTCCTCGGCCCTCTGCTGGTGATCGCGCCCGCGCTCACCGCGTGGTTCGAGGGCCCCTGGACGACGGCCGGCACCGGAGTCCTGGCCGTGGCGGCCCACGCATTCATCGGCTGGCGGTCCGGCCTGCTCTTCTCGCGGGACGTGATCGTGCAGATCATCGCCCTCGCGGTGCTCAGCGCGATGATCGTGGTCATGTGCGCGGTGCGAGAGCGGCGCAGTCGCCAGCTGGCGCAGGTGCGCTCGGTCGCCGAGGCCGCCCAGCGTGTTCTGCTGTGGCCCTTGCCGAAGCGGCTGGGTTCTCTGCGGCTCGCCTGTCTTTATCTGGCCGCCGAGGACGAGGCCCAGATCGGCGGCGATCTGTACGCGGCCGCGCGCACCGAAGGCGCGGTCCGCCTGATGATCGGCGACGTGCGGGGCAAGGCCTGCCCGCGATCGGCGAGGCTGCCCTTGTGCTCGGTGCCTTCCGGGAAGCCGCTCACCAGCACACCGGCCTGCCCGAACTGGCCGCTGCACTGGAGCGGAGCGTCTCCCGCTACCTCGCCGACTTCGAACCGGAGGAGGAGGCCGGGGAGCGCTTCGTCACGGCCCTGCTGCTGGAGGTTCCCGACGACGAACACGTCATCCGACTCACCAGTTGCGGCCACCTGGCGCCCCTCCTGCTCATCGCGGACGGCACCGTGACCGCCCCGCACCTGCATCCCGCGCCTCCCCTCGGGATCGGTCTCACGGACACCAAGGACCACCCAGTTGACGTGGTGCCTTTCGCCTCCGGCGACACGCTGCTCCTCTACACGGACGGTGCCACCGAAGCCCGTGATCGCAACGGCACCTTCTACCCGCTCGCGGACCGCGCCCCACGGTGGGCCCGCAGCGACCCGGAGGCGCTGCTCCATCACGTCAGGCGGGACCTGATCGCCCATACCGGCGGACGCTTCGGCGACGACGCCGCCCTCGTAGCCGTCCGCCGCGCCCCCACCCCACGCTCGCCGCACCGTCTAGGAGCCATCCGGCCGATCATGTGACTGTCGCCTGATCTGCTCGTTGTTCCTGGTGTGTAGGGCGGAGAACGCGGTGATCTGTCGGACGCCGAGTGGGAGCGGCTGCGGCCGTCTTCTGTCAGTGAACAACGTGGTGGCGTGATCACCGGCAGGTGATCGGCGGGACTCTTCACCGTCTTCGGACCGCCCTCCGAACAACACATGGCGTTCGTATAGCGTCTTCCAGGGCCTGAGTTCGTGACCGCGCAGCAACGAGCACGCATGATGCGGGCGGCAGCGGATGTCGGTGCGCAGATCGTCAGCCAGGGCCTGGACAAAATCTTCGGCCGCATGGCGCACGGAGGCTCACGTAGCGGCAGCATTTCGCTCTCTGTCTCTTACAAGGAGAAGCTGTTCTACCCCCGGCCCTTGCCGGGCATCGACGAGGAACGGCTGGCCCGCGTCCGTACCTGCGCCGACTGCAACACGCACTACGCCGTCTTCGGAGAGCACCGATACTGCCCAAGGTGCGGCCGCATTCCCGCCGCAGCGGTCGCCTTCGACGCCCTGCAGGCCGACACGGCACGCCTTGACGCGTTGAACGCCGTACCGGCTGAAGTGAAAGCCGTGCTCCGCGAGCAAGGGGTGTTCACGCGCAGCTGGGTCGACACCATCGAGAACGTGGTGGGGGTCGTCGAGGCCCTGGCCTCCTCTGTGTTCAAGGCTGCGGTGACGGACGCGGCGGGTCGTCTCAGAGGGAAGGGGAATGTGTTTCAACGCCTGGACGACACGGCCGACCTGTTTGTGGATGCCGGATACGAAGACCTCCGCACCCTGCTTGGACCGTCCGTCTGGCAGCGCCTGACCCAGACATGGGCCGCCCGTCACGTGTGCACCCACAACGACGGCGTGATCGACGAGAAGTACCTCCAGAAGGTCCCTTCCTCAGCCACGCACCCCGGTCAACGCCTGGTCATTACCGAGGACGAGTGCCGACGCGCGATCGAGGATTCCACTGCCTTGTCGAGGGCACTGGCCGCGCTGACGACGGGGTGACACGGACCGCACCAACTATCACCCAACCATGTCCGGCAAATTCACCTACGCAACTCAGCCCGCCGGGAGGCGGCACAGGGCCCCCTTGGCGCTGCTGGGAGAAATCTGGGAGAAGATCTTCTCCCAGAGCCCCCGCGATACCACCTGAGACCCACTGCAACCAACGCTCTGACCTGCATATATGGCCACTTTGGCAGGTGCGTCACATGATCGGACCTCATTCGGGACGAAGAGGTCGTGGGTTCAAATCCCGCCACCCCGACAGTGAAGTACCAGCTTAGGCCCGGCGCTGAACATTCAGCGCCGGGCCTAAGCTGTAGTGAGTGAGTATGGCGAGGGCCCTGTGGGGTAGATCGAGTCCGCGGGTCGCAGCCCCACGCGGCGGGGCGGCAGCCGACGTCGATCGCCCTGAGGGGGTCGGCTGTTGGCGTCGCGGTTGCCGGTGTGGCGGTAGATCTGGTCGGCGGCATTGGCGCCCCGGACCGTGCCGTCGGCTGCCGCGCCGATGTCGGACCAGGCCGGCTGTACGGCAGGTCGCCTGGTGTACGACACCGCCGTCGGCGAGAGGCCGGTCACAGGCGGCACCGGTCCATGGTGCCGGCGACAGACCCGGCACCCTCGCGGAGAAGACCGTGCCGACGCGCCAGTGAGCGCCATGCCTAACGGTGTTCGGGGTTCTCGTAGTCGCGGCGGCAGCCCGCGTCCCAGGCCGTGCGCTGATTGCCGTAGGCGGGGATGCCGCCGAGGTCCTTCAGCGCGCGGGCCAGGTGCAGCAGGTTCCAGGTCATGAAGGTGGTGTTGCGGTTGGTGAAGTCGTTCTCCGGGCCACCGGAGCCCGGGTCGAGGTACGAGGGGCCGGGACCCGCCTCGCCGATCCAGCCGGCGTCCGCCTGGGGCGGGATGGTGTACCCGAGGTGCTGCAGGCTGTAGAGGACGTTCATGGCACAGTGCTTGACGCCGTCCTCGTTGCCGGTGATCAGGCAGCCGCCGACCCGGCCGTAATAGGCGTACTGGCCGGCCTCGTTGAGGAGGCTGGAGCGGCGTAGAGACGCTCGATCACCCGCTTCATCACCGAGCTGTTGTCGCCGAGCCAGATCGGGCCGGCCAGCACGAGGATGTCAGCCGCCATGACCTGCCGGTACAGGTCGGGCCAGGCGTCCGTGTGCCAGCCGTGCTCCCGCATGTCGGGCCAGACCCCGGTGGCGATGTCGCGGTCCACCGCCCGCACCACGTCGACCTGGACTCCCTGCGCGTCCAGGATGGCGGTACTGCGGTCGATCAGCCCCTGAGTGTTGCTGGTCTCCGGGGAGCGCTTGAGGGTGCAGTTGATCACGAGCGCACGCAGGTCGTCGTACCGGGCCGGCGGTGCGTCGGTGACGGGCGACGAAGCGGTCACTGATACCTCCTGAAAGCCCTGGCGCCGGGTGCGCGGCGGGCCGTCCACGTCCGCGCCCCAGCCTGTGCGCCACCCGCGCCATGCGCGACCGCGGCACCTCCGAATGGCCCTGCCGTCCCCGGGACGCCCGCGTCCACAGGGCCCCGGCGGGGTGCTCTGGTCGTCGGTCGTCCGAAGCATCCCCTGAATAAGTCGGTCCGTGTGCGTGCTGAGTTCCCGGGTTCCGCCGAACGCTGGATCACACTTCGGATTGAGCATGACGCCGGGCCATTTTGCGTACTGATCCGTGAGGGCCCGACGTCGAATGCGAGGATGAAGCCTGTCATGGCTGCCGGGTGGTGCACACGTTCGGTACGGGCCGCGCTGTTCGCGGCCGTCTGTGTGCTGCTCTCCGCCCTGGCCCACACGATGATGTCCGGTACGCCGGTGCCCTGGTGGGCGCTGGGGGCGGGTTCCCTCGGGGCCGGTGGGGTCGGCTGGGCCCTGGCCGGCCGTGAGCGCGGGCTCCGGGTCATCGTGCCGGTGGTGGTCGCCGCCCAGGGAGCGCTCCACTGGAGCTTCTCCGTCGCGCAGGGCGCGGGCGCGGGGCAGCCGGCGGCGCCGCCCGGAGGGAACGACACGGGGGCCCTGGGCATGGGCACGGCGGGCATGGGCTCCATGGGCACGGGCTCGACGGGCATGGGCTCGATGGGTCTGGGCTCCGTGGGTGGTCACTCCGTGGGCATGGGCATGCATTCCATGGGGATGGGTCACTCGGTCCACCCGGGCGGCACGTCGATGACCGGCATGTACGCGGCCCACCTGGTGGCGGCCCTGGTCTGCGGCCTCTGGCTGGGCTACGGCGAGCGGGCAGTCTTCCGGCTGATGCGTGCCGTGGCCGGCTGGCTGGCCGCGCCGCTGCGGCTGGTGCTCGCCCTGCCGGCGCTGCCGCGACGTCCGCGTGCCCTCCTACGGCGGCGCCGTACGCGCCGGGGGCCGCGGCGTCTGCATCTCGTTCACGCGATCACCTCACGGGGTCCGCCCCTCTCCTTCGCTGTCGTCTAGAACAGCCGGTTCCCCGGGGCCGTTGCCGACCGTCGTCGACGCCTGGCCGCCCCGGGCAGCGGTCGTGCCCGCGTGCGGCCGCGCTCCCCTCACTGCTGGAACGGCGGGGTCCCGTGCCGCCGTTCCTCGCACGATCGCGAAGGACACGAGGTGCCTGTTCCTGCCCTGCCCGCATTACGCGGGCCCCGTGGAAAACGTAGGAAGCACAACCACACGCAAGAAGCCGACGATCTGATCACCTCCTGGGCGCTGGCCGCCCGCGGCGGGGACGAGGACGCCGTCGAGCGGTTCGTCCGGGCCCTGCACTGCGACGTACTGCGCTATGTCGCGCATCTCAGTGCGGATCCCCAGTCGGCGGACGACCTGGCCCAGGAGACGTTCCTCCGGGCGCTGGGCAGCCTGCACCGGTTCGAGGGACGTTCCTCGGCCCGCGCCTGGCTGTTGTCCATCGCACGCCGGGCGGTGATCGACGACTTCCGGCGTGCCGCCTCGCGGCCCCGGCTGTCGGACCGTCATGACTGGCGCCACGCGGCGGAAACGGCCCAGCCGCTCGATGTGCCGGGGTTCGAGGAGGGCATCGCGCTCCTCGAACTGCTGGGCATGCTGCCGGACGACCGCAGGGAGGCGTTCATCCTCACCCAGGTGACCGGGCTGCCGTACGCGGAGGCGGCCGATGTCGTCGGCTGTCCGATCGGGACGGTGCGTTCCCGGGTGGCTCGGGCCCGCGCCGCTCTGGTGGATCTGCTGGCCGAGCCGGAGGAGACGGCAGGGACACCGGCGGAGGGCCGGGTTCCGTCGGCGGCCGTTCTGCCGCGCTCGGCGGTGGGTGTTCCGGTCGCGGTCGCGGCCTGAACGGCAGACGCCGGTGTCCGCCGCGACCGCGGGCACCGGCCTCCCCGGTACGACGCACAGCCGGACGGCGGTTCCGGGACGGCGGTCTCCGGCGGGCGGTACGACCGTGCCGTCAGCCGGCCCTGGCCTCCACCTCCACCTCCACCTCCACCACGGGTCGGGCCAGTGGCTGGGCGCCGTAGGTGATGCGGACGACACCGTCGGCGTGCCGTTCCGCGGTGGCGGCCACCCCGAAGACCTCGCCCAGCAGGCCGGGGGTGAGCACGTCCAGGACCGGGCCGGCGGCGACCACCTGTCCCGCGTGGAGGGCGACGAGGTGGTCGCACAGGCGGGCCGCGAGGTCCAGGTCGTGGAGTACGGCGAGGGTGGTGATGCCGGTGGAGCGGATGAGGTCGAGCAGTTCGAAACGGGCGCGGATGTCGAGGTGGTTGGTGAGTTCGTCCAGGACGAGGAGGCGGGGGCGCTGGGCGAGGGCCCGGGCCAGCAGCACCCGCTGGCGTTCGCCCCCGGACAGGGAGGTGACGTCCCGTTCGGCCATGTGCCGGATCGCGCACAGGTCGAGGGCCTCCGCCACGGCGTGGTGGTCGTCGGCTCCGTCGCGGCCGAGGAGGCCGTGGTGCGGGGTGCGGCCGAGCGCGATGAGCTCGGCGACGCTCATGCCGGCCGGATGGCCGCTCGCGTCCTGGAGGACGGCCGCGGTGCGGCGGGCGGCGGTGCGCGCGGGCAGCGCCCAGACGTCGTCCCCGTCCACGCGCACCACCCCGCGGTGCGGGCGCAGGGAGCGGTAGACGGTGCGCAGCAGGGTGGACTTGCCGCTGCCGTTGGGTCCGATGAGGCCGACGATCTCGCCCGGCCGGGCTTCCAGGTGCACGTCGTGGAGGATCGGCCGGTGGCCGAGTTCGACGTGGATGCGTTCCACGGTGAGCTTCATACGCTGTCCAGGCTCTTGTTGCGGCGCAGCAGCCACAGGAAGAAGGGCGCCCCGAACAGGGCGGTGAGGATGCCGAGGGGCAGTTCGTCGGGGCGGTTGACCGTGCGGGAGAGCAGGTCGACGACGACCAGGTAGACGGCGCCGACCAGGGCCGCCCGGGGCAGCAGGCGACGGTGGTCGGCGCCGGTGGTCAGGCGCACGAGGTGCGGGATCATCAGGCCGACGAAGCCGATGCCGCCCGCGACCGCGATCACCGTGCCGGTCACCAGCGAGGAGAGCACCAGCAGCACCGCGCGCAGCCGGTGCACGTCGACGCCGAGAGCGGTGGCCGACTCGTCGCCGACCAGCAGGGCGTTGAGGCGTCGCCCGAACAGGGTCAGGGCCGCGGTCGTGGTGAGGACGGCGGTGGCGACGATGGGCAGCTGGTCCCACCGGGCGCCCGCGACGCTGCCCAGCATCCAGAACATGACCGTGCGCAACTCGGTGGGTGTGGCGCGCAGTTGGAGATAGCTGGTGGCCGCCAGGAAGAGGTAGCCGACGGCCACGCCGGAGAGGACCAGACGGGTGGGGGCGAGCCGCCCGCCCTTGCGGCCGAGCAGGAAGACCAGGGCGACGGCCGCACCGGCACCGAGGAAGGCGGCCGACGACACGCCGAGGCCGCCGAGGGCGCCGCCGGTGGCCGTGATGACCACGACGGCCCCGAGGGAGGCACCGGAGGAGACGCCCAGGACGTAGGGGTCGGCGAGCGGGTTGGCGACGACCGCCTGGAGCACGACGCCGGAGACGGCCAGTCCGGCGCCGACCAGGGCGGCCAGGACGACGCGCGGGGTGCGGAAGTTCCAGACGATCTGGTCGGTGGCCGGGTCCGCGGCGGTACCGCTGCCGGTCAGGTGGTGCCAGACGATCCGCCAGACCTCGTCCACCGGGACGGTGACGGCGCCGATGCTGATCGCCACGATCATGACCGTGATCAGCGTGGCCGTCAGCAGTGCCAGGACCAGCTCGGGGTGCAGCCGCTTCCGGTGGCCCGGCGGGGTCAGAACGCGTCCGGGTGCAGCATCCTGGCGATCTTCTCGACGGCCAGGTCGTTGCTGGGGCCGAGATAGATCGAGTCGGAGAGCACGAGGGAGCGGTTGTTCTTCGCTGCCGGCCACTGGGGGAACTCCTTGAGCAGTTTGCGGGCGTACGCCTCGGCGTTCGGGTCGTTGTAGCTGATGACCACGAGGGCATCGACCGGCTCGGCGGCGACCTTCTCCTTGCTGAGGTCCGCGAAGGTGGTCCGGGAAGCGGAGGCGAAGGCGTTGCGGGCGCCTGCCCGGCCGAGGATGTCGTTCCAGATGCCGTTGGCCGCGACGGAGCTGAAGTCGTTCCCGCCCATGCTCATGTTGGAGAAGACCACCATCACGTTCGGGGTGGTCTCCCCCTTCACCCTGGCCCGCACGGCGGCGATGTTCCTGCGGGACGCGGCGACGAGCCTCTCGGCGCGCTCGCCGACGTGGAAGATCTTCCCCAGGTCGCGCGTCAGCCGGTAGCTGTCGTCGATCGTCATGCGGGAGGTGTCCTGGTCGCATCCCTGCGGTGAGACGTAGGTGTTGGCGCCGACCGCCCTGAGGTCCTCGCGGGTGGCGAAGCCGTTCTTCGCGTCGAAGCCGTAGGACGTGGTGGACAGCACGAGGTCCGGGCGCAGGCCGAGCATCGTCTCGCGGGGGATGTCAAAAGCGTCGTTGAGGGTGACGTTCCCGGTCGGGAGTCTCTTGATGGCCGCGGCCCGGCCCGCGACCTCCGAGCGGCCGTAGGACTGTTCGTTCGCCACGACGCGGTCGCCGAGCCCCAGGGCCAGGAGCGTGGACACCTCGGCGACGGAGGCGCCGTTCATGACCACGACCCGCTGGGGTGCCCGGGTGTAGGTGGTGGTCTGGCCGCAGTTCTTGAGGGTGACCGGGTAACCGGGGGCGCTCGCGCCCGCCGCGGCGTTCGTCGCGGGGGTCGACGAGGCCCCGCATGCCGTGGTGGCCAGGCACATCGCCCCGGCCAGGGCCACGACAGCGGGCCTTTTCGTCTGCACACTTGCTCCTCGGGGTGGAATGGACTCCGCTCAAGTAGTCGGAGCGGAGCCCACCCGGGTTCCCGGCAGCTCAGACGTCCCCTTCTGCCGGGGGCGGGAGTATTCCGTTCTCGACGCAGTGGTCCAGGTACCGGAAGACGAGGGCACGGTCGGCCCGCGGGCAGACGATGCCGGTGCCCTCGAGACCGCGCAGCACGTGGTCCGCCCGGACGTGGCCCAGCCCCAGCTCCGGCCCCTCCTCGCCGTCGGCGGGGAACGAGTCGAAGAACGCCCCGGTCGTCACGGCCACGTCGGCGGCGCGCGGCAGTTCCCGGCGCCATTGCGCCGCCGGGATCCGCTTGACGGGGTAGCCGTACTCCTGCACCCAGTCGTACACGTCGGCCAGCCGCACCGGCGCGACCGGGGCGTGGTTGAAGACGGTGCCCGGAGCGGCGGTCAGGGACAGCCGTACGACGGCACGGGCGACGTAGTCCGCCGGTGTCCACACCTCCGCCTCGAACAGCTCCGGCACGATCCCGGCGGGGACTCCGGAGGCCAGCACGCTCCACAGGAAGTCACGCCGGTTCACCTGCCCGGTGTCCGGTGCTCCCGTCACCCTGCCCAGGCGGTGCACGGTGACGGGGAACCCGCGCTCGGCCGCCTGTTCCAGCAGCCGCTCGGCCGCCCACTTCGACTGCTGGTAGCCGCTGACCAGCCCGGGATGCGGCGGCAGGAACGCCTCCGGAACCTCCGGTGCCCGGTCTCTGGCCGGTGCGACGGACAGCGTCGACACCAGGTGCAGCGGGATCGTGCGTGCGGAGGCCAGCGTCAGCAGTTGGCGGGTGGATTCGGTGTTGGCGGCCCGCAGGCTGGCGTACTCACGCAGGATGCTGACGGTCGCCGCGTTGTGGACGATGGCGTCGCAGGTCCGGGCCAGTTCGGCGAACCGGCCGGCGCCGAGTCCCAGGTGCGGGCGGGCGAGGTCGGCGGGGAGGGCGGTGATGCGGTCGGCGCCCGCGGGCAGGGGGATCCGCTGAGCGGCCAGGGCCGCCCGGACGCGGTCGGCGGCCTGGGCCGGTGTCGCGGCCCGGACCGGGCAGACGATCTCGGCGTCGGTGACCCGGAGCAGCTCCGCCAGCAGGTGGGGACCGACGAATCCGGTGGCCCCGGTCAGCAGGACCGTGCGCGGGCCACCGGTGGTACGGGTCCGCCCGGCGGGCCGGACGCCGTCGGCCAGCACGGCGTCGGCCAGCACCGCGGCCGGCAGGGCGGGGCCGGACGCGGGGGCGGAGGCGGGGCCGGTCGCGGGGGCGGAGGCGGGGCCGGTCGCGGCGGTGGCCGCGGGGCCGGTCGCGGGGGTGGTCACAAGGCCGGTCGCGGAACCGGTCGCGGGGGTGGCCGCGGGACCGGTCGCGGAACCGGTCGCGGGGGTGGCCGCGGGACCGGTCGCCGAGGTGGTCGCAAGGCCGGTCGCGAGGCCGGTCGCAGGGGTCTGCGCATGCTGCTCAAGGCGGCGCGCGAGTCCGGCGGCCGTCGGGTGCTGGAACAGCCAGGCCACCCGGACGTCCCGGCCGAGTTCGACGCCGAGCCGGTTGGCGACCTGGATCGCCTGGAGCGACTGGGCCCCGAGGGCGAAGAAGTCGTCCTCGGGTGCTACGCGCTCGACGCCGAGGACCTGCGCCCAGGTGCGGGTGATGGTCGCTTCGAGAGAGCCGTCCCCCGCCGCCGGGGCCGCTTGGTCCTCGGCGACGGCGCTGAGGGCCCTCCGGTCGATCTTCCCCGTACCGGTGCGGGGCAGCCGGTCCGCGAACATCACGGTCGAGGGAATCATGGCCGGCGGCAGGGCCGCCCGGAGCCGCTCGCGCAGCTCGCCCGCGGTGGGCGGCGGGTCGTCGGCGACGACGTGGGCGGCCAGCCGTCGTGTTCCGTCCGGCAGCACCTGCCCGACCACGGCGGCCTCGCGGACGCCCGGCTGGGCGAGGAGGACGGTCTCGACCTCGGCCGGGTGGACCCGATGCCCGCTGATCTTGAACTCGTCGTCCGCCCTTCCCAGGAACCGCAGTTGGCCGTCGCTCCCGAGCCGCACCAGGTCGCCGGTGCGGAACGCGCGTGGCGCCCCGGGCAGCTGGGGCAGCGGCCCGAAGCGGGCGTCGTCGGGAGCGTCCGCGTCCCGGTACCCACGGGCCAGAGCACCGCCGAGGAGGTGGAGCTCACCGCCGAGGACCGCCGCCCGGGTGCCGGGCAGGGGGCGGCCGATCGGTACGTCGTCGGGCGCGTCGGGGCCTTCGTGGAGCGCGGCGACCGTGGCCACCACCGTCGCCTCGGTCGGACCGTAGGTGTTGAACAGCCGTACCGAGGGGCCGACCGCACCCCGCCAGCGGGCCACGCGTTCGGGCAGGGCGGCCTCCCCGCCGATGATGACGGTGCCCACCCCGGCGGGGAGAGCGGCGGTGCCGGTGGAGACGGTGTGGGCGAGTTCGTGCCAGTAGGCCGTGGGGAGGTCCAGCACGCTGATCCGCAGCCGGTCGACCTCGCGCAGGAACAACGGCACGGACTCGGTCATCTCGTCGGTGCGCACCACGAGGGTGGCTCCGGTGCACAGCGTCAGGAAGATCTCCTCGACGCTGGCGTCGAAGTGCAGGGGGGCGAACTGGAGGACGCGGTCCTCCCGCCGCAGGCCGTAGCGGTGCGCGGCGCCGGTGACGAAGGTGGCGAGCGCTCCGTGACCGACCTCCACGCCCTTGGGCCGGCCGGTGGAACCCGAGGTGTGGATGAGGTAGGCGAGGTCGTCGGCGGTCGCGGCCGGGGCGAGCGGGGCCTCTTCCCCCTCGTCCGGCGCGTCGAGCAGGAGGACCGGCCGTCCCGCGAAGGAGGTGGCGTGCGGGCCGCTGGTGACGATCAGGACGGGCTGTGCGCTGTCGAGGAGCGCCCGGGTGCGCGACCGCGGCGCGGCCGGGTCGAGCGGGCAGTAGGCGGCGCCCGAGATCAGGGTGGCGAGGATGGCGGTGACGGCGTCGATGCCGCGCGGCAGGGCGAGTGCCACCACGGTGCCGGGGCCGGCGTTCCGGGCGGCGAGGCGGCGGGCCAGCCGCCGTGCCGCGCCGAACAGTTCGGCGTACGTGACGGTCCGTCCGTCGTGTTCCACCGCGGTGGTGCCACCGCGCCGCGCGGCGTGGTCGGCGACGAGGCTCAGCACGGGCCGGGCGGGTCCGGGCAGCGGTCCGCCGTCGAGGACGGTGACGGGCCGGCGCCCGATCGGCCGGTCCGGTGCCGCGACGGCTTCCCGGAGCAGGTCCAGCAGCCCTTCCTGGTGCTCCCGCACGTCGGCTTCGTCGTAGAGGTCGGGGTTGGCGTCCATGGCGATCCGCAGGCCCGTGCCCTCGGCCCGGTCGTACACGTTCACCGCGAGGTCGTCGACGGGGCCGGCGGAGACGTTGTGGACCGTGCTGCGGTGTCCGGCGAACCGGAGGTCGTACTCGAACGGCATGATGTTGACGCCCGGCCCGGACAACCGCCGGCTGCCGCCGACCAGTTTCAGGTCGCGCCGCAGCTGCTCGTAGCGGTAGCGCTGGTGCGGGCGTGCGGCGCGGAGTTCCGCGGCGACCCTGGTGGCCAGGTCGCGCAGGCTGTCGTCCTCCCCCACCGCGATGCGCAGGGGCAGGATGTTGCGCACCGTGCAGGGCACCCGCAGGGACGCCGATCCGAGGCGGCCCATGGCGGGGAGGCTGAGGACGGCCTCCGGTGCCCCGCTGACCCGGTGGAGGTAGGCCGCCACGACGGCCAGCAGGGCGTCCGGCCAGGTCACCGACAGCTCACGGGCGACGGCCCGCAACCGGTCCGTCTCGTCGGTGCCCAGGTCCGCGGTCCGGCGCAGGAAGGTGCGGGCCGGCAGCGCCTGTCCGGAGGTGAGAGAGGCCACCCGCGGGCGGTCGCCGAAGCGTCCGGTCCAGTACGAGCGGTCCTCGGCGAAGCGTTCCGAGGCGCGGTAGGCGTCCTCTTCCTCCCGCACCGGTGCCAGGGCTGCGAAGCCGCTCTCGCCGAGCGGGGCGTCCTCGACCAGAGCCGTGTAGACCTGCGCGACCCGACGGGCGACCAGGGACAGACCGAAGCCGTCGAGGGCGATGTGGTGGACGCGGTGGTACCAGAGGTATGCGTCGGGGGCGATCCGCAGGAGGGCGTGGCCGAAGACCGGGCCGCGCTCCAGGTCGACGGGGCGGTGCAGGTCCTGGGCCATCCAGTCCAGGGCGGCGCGGTGCGGGTCGGCCGCGTCGGTGAGGTCGGCGAGATGCGGGGCCCAGTCGGTGCCGGGGACGCTCACCTGCCAGGGCCGGCCGGTCTCGTCGGTGGTGAAACGGACGTTGAGGGCTTCGACCTCGCCGACCGTGTGGCGCAGCGCCTTCTCGAAGACCGTCGGCTCCACCGCACCGTGGATGTGCACGTACTCGGCCGTGTTGTAGGCGGGGCTGTCCGGGTCGAGTCGCTGGCCGGTCCAGATCCCTTCCTGGGCGGCGAGCAGGGCGTGCCGCTCAGGCGTCGGCATGGGGTGCTCCCGCCTGGCGTTCGGACAGCAGCTGCCACCACTGGGCGAAGGAGGTGCACTCCGCGAGGTCCAGGAAACTCACGTCCACTCCGGTGCTCCGCCACTGTTCGGCCAGGGTGGTGATGCGCAGCGAGTCCAGACCCGCGTCCAGGGGGTTCTCGTCCAGGTCCACGTCGTCCGGTTCCTGGTGCAGGTACTCCGCCAGGTCCGAGCGGAAGGCTTGCAGCGTCAGGGGCTCAGGCATGGTGTTCTCTCTTGGTAGCCGCACGGGATGCGAATCAGTTGACCTTGCGGTCGGTGCCGGTCCAGAAGCGCTCGCGCAGCTCGCGGCGGAGGATCTTCCCGCTGGGGTTGCGCGGCACGTGGTCGATGAACTCGTAGCGGGCGGGGAGCTTGAAGGAGGCCAGGCGGTCGACGAGGAACCGGTGCAGGTCCCGTGGTGTGGGCTCCTGGCCGGCGGCGGGGACGACGAAGGCGTGGACGCGCTCGCCCCAGCGCTCGTCGGGGGCGCCCACGATCACGGCCTCGGCCACCCCGGGATGGCGTTCCAGGGCGTTCTCGATCTCGGCGGGGTAGACGTTCTCGCCCGCGACGAGGATGGCGTCCTTGATGCGGTCCTGGATGTAGACGTAGCCGTCGTCGTCGACGTACCCGGCGTCGCCGGTGTGGATCCAGCCGTCGACGAGGGTTTCGGCGGTCCGGTCGGGGAGTCCCCAGTACTCGACCATGCGGGCGGGGGTGGCCAGGCAGATCTCGCCCACGGTGCCCGGCGGCAGTTCCTTGCCGTCGCCGTCGACGACCTTGCAGCCCACTCCGGGGTAGGGGTGCCCGGCGGCCTTCATCCGGGGATGGCCGGGCACGTGGTCCGCCGGTGGCAGGCACACGGCGGTGTTGCCGGTCTCGGTGAGGCCGTAGATCTGGGCGAACTCGCTGCCGAACAGGGCGAGGCTGGCTTCGAGCAGGACCTCGGAGATGGGCGAGCCGCCGTAGACGATCTTGCGGAGGGTGGTGAAGTCGGCCGGGGTGACGCCGGGTTCGGCCAGCATCATGCGCAGCATCGCCGGGACCACACAGGCCGTGGTGACGCCCTTGCCGCGGATGAGGTCGATGGCGTCCCGGGGCGCGAAGGCGCGCAGCACCGCCACGGTCGCGCCGGCGTTGAAGTTCTGGGTGGCCCACCACAGGCCGCCGACGTGGAAGCCCGGGATGCCGACCAGCGCGATGTCGCCTTCGCGCCAGTCGATCCAGTCCAGGTTCTCGCTCGCCAGGGCGTCGCGGATGGCGAAGAAGCTCCGGTGGGCCAGGACGACGCCCTTGGGCAGGCCGGTGGTGCCGCTGGTGTACAGCTGGGCGACCGGTGTGTCGGGGGTGGCCGGGACCGCCGGGTCGGTGTCGGGGTGGGTGGCCTTCCAGGCGCCGAACCCGTCGGCGGTGCCGAGCCTGACCACCGTCTTCGGCGGGCCGTCCGGCAGCCGGTCCAGCACCGGGGCGAACTCCTCCTCCAGGAAGAGCACGGCGCTGCCGGAGTCCCGCAGGATGTGGCTGACCTCGGGTGCGGTCAGCCGCCAGTTGATGGGCACCAGGACGGTCCCGCTCTTGGCGCAGGCGAAGAGGATCGCGTAGTAGTCCTCGGACTCCTTGCCCAGATAGGCGACGCGGGCGCCGGGGGCCGCCCCGGCGGCGCGCAGCGCGTGGGCGATGCGGTTGCTCTCCCGGTGCAGTCGGGCGTAGGTGAGCGCGCGGTCCTCGCAGACCACGGCGGTGACGTCGGGTCGGTGCCCGGCGTGGAAGCGCGCGGTCTCCACGAGGGTGGTCAGCTGTGGGCGGTGGAGCCGTTCGCCGGGTGTCCCGGGCGCGGACGGTTCGGCCATGTGCGGGGCCTGCCTCTCGGTCTGCTCGCGGACTGCCGGGGCATGCCGCCGCGGGGTGCGGCGGCATGCCGTGGATCGGGAGCTGCTCAGGGGGCGTTGACGAAGGCGAGTTTCACGGTGCCGTCGCACCGGCCGCCTTCGTCGTCCCAGTAGCGGTAGACGGTGTCGGCGACGAGCAGCGGCTGCCCGCCCGGGGTCCGCCGCTCCACGGAGAGGAACTCGATCTCCCCTGAGAAGGCGCGGGCGTTGATGGGACGCCGGAAGGTGCCGCTGAACCGGGCGATGAGGATGTCGGGCAGCTGGTGGCGCCAGTAGTCGTCCAGGGTCCAGCCCGCGAACTCGTCCAGCAGCCGTTCCTTCACCGTCTTGGCGACGGCGTAGTACATCATCTGGTTGTAGCTGATGTTGACTTCGACGGCGTTGAGATGGCCGGTGTCGTCGATGTAGCAGGACTCCGGTATGGCCAGCTCGCAGCGGGCGGCCACGCGGCCCGTCCGGGTGCTCACCGTCGCGGACTTCAGGTACTTGCAGTGGGTCTTGTACGGCCGCAGCACCTGGGGCAGGAGGTCGCCGTCGGTGTCGTAGTCCCGCGGCGGATGCTGCTTCAGGGGTGTTTCCACGGTGGTCACGCGGCCCCGTCGTAGAGCTTGCGCTCGTCGTGGACGGTCACCCGGAAGGAGACGGTCGGCTCCGGGGTGGTGGTGTGCCGGGCGCGGTGGATCAGACTGCGGTTGTCCCAGACCAGCAGGTCGCCCTTCTCGAAGGTCTGCAGGTGGATGTTGGGGTGGGCGAAGGTGTCGTCGAGCTGGCCGGTGGCCTCGAAGAGCCGGTGCAGCAGGTCGGTCTCCAGCGGCTTGCCGTGCTCGTCCTGGAGGCCGAGGGTGAAGCCCTCGCTGATGTACAGGACCGTCTCGCCGGTCATGGGGTGGGTGAACGTGGTCGGCTTCACCGCCGGCGGGGTCTTGGTGTCGACCTCCTCGATGATCTCGGAGAGGGGCCGGTAGACGTCCGTGGGCCGGATCTTGAAGTACTTCCGCACGGAGTGTTCGGCGAAGGTCCCCGCCAGTTCCTTCTTGAGGTCCTCGGGAAGCGCCTCGTAGGCCTTGCCCATGTCGATGAAGTACGTGCCGCGGTTCTTCTCGGGGATGACCTGGGGGTAGATGAAGGTCAGGCCGAAGGGGTCGGGCATGAACTGGTAGTCGGCGTGCCAGAACTTCCCGGTCTTCGGGACGCCGATCTGCTTGCCGTCCTCGGGCACGTTGGAGGAGACGAATATCTCCTCGACCTCGGGGTGCTTGTACATGGGCTCGTAGTACGTCTCGGGTCGGCCGAACCGCTTGCCGAGTTCGAGAAACTGCCGGGGCGTCAGGTCCTGGTCCTTCAGCACGACGATCTTCTTGGTGTAGACCGCCGCCTTGACGGCGTCGACGTCCTGCTGGGAAGCGGCCGCGTGGTCGAATCCCGCGACGGTCGCGCCGATGGCCTGCCCGTTGCGTTCGGTGATCTCCATGTCCCTGCTCTCCGTGGGGTGTCGAGGGCTTGGTTACCGGTCGAGCTTCGATTCGATGAGCTTGGTGGTGGCGGCGAGGCTGAGGTCTTCCTGGAGTTCGTTGTCGTCGATGTGCACGCCGAGGTCGCGCTCGATGCGCAGGCTGATCTCGACCAGGGTCAGTGAGTCGACGTCGAGTTGGGCGAAGGTGACCTCGGGGCTGATCCGGTCCGTGGGCGCGTCGTGGAGTTTCGTGACGATCTCGACCAGTCGGTCGTAGGTGGCGCTCATACGGCCTGCGTTCCTCCTGAGTCGTGCGGGTGGCTGGTCCGGGGCGGGGCGGGCCAGGTCAGGAGGCAGGACCCCCAGGTGAGGCCGCCGCCGAACGCGGTGAGGAGCAGGCGTTCGCCCGGCTGAAGGATGTGCTGGGTGTCCGCGTCCGCCAGCGCGAGCGGGATGGACGCGGCACCGGTGTTGCCCACGGAGTCGACGTTGACGACCAGTCGTTCCGCGGGCAGTCCGAGGTCGTCCGCCACCGTGCGCAGGATCCGCAGGTTGGCCTGGTGGGGGACGAGGTGGTCGACTTCGTCGACCTTGCAGTGGGCCAGGGTGAGGGTGGCACGGGCGGAGGCCGTCATGCGGGTGACCGCGTGCCGGTAGACCTCCTTGCCGCGCATGGAGAAGTGCCGGTCCCGTGGATCGACCGGTCCGGGCGTGGAGCGCTGCCGGGAGCCGCCGGCCGCCACGGTGATCAGCTCTTCGCCGGTGCCGTCGCTGCCGAGGTCGAAGTGGCCGACGGCGCCGGGTTCGCCGGCGTCACCGGCGCGCAGGACGACGGCTCCGGCCCCGTCCCCGAAGATGATCGCGTTGGTGCGGTCCTGCGGGTCGACGATGGTGGAGTAGGTGTCCGCGCCGATCAGCAGGACGCTGTCGGCGACTCCGGCAGTGATCAGCCCGGCCGCCGAGGCCAGGCCGTAGATGAACCCGGTGCACACGGCGCCGACGTCGAAGGCCGCCACTCCCGTCAGGCCGAGTCTGCTCGCCACGAGCGGGGCGGTGGCGGGGCACGGGCGGTCCGGGGTCGTCGTGGTGACGATCACGGCGTCCACGTGTTCCCTGTGTGCGGCGGCCAGCGCCCGGCGGCCGGCTTCCACCGCCAGGTCCGAGGTGGCCTGCCCGGGGTCCGCGATGTGGCGGCGGCCTATTCCGGTACGGGTCCGGATCCAGGCGTCGGTGGTGTCCAGCCGCTGGGAGAGTTCGTCGTTGGTCACGACCCGCGGGGGCAGCCAGCCCGCGAGGCCGCACAGGACCGCGGCACGGTCGGCGCGCGGGCGGGTGGAGAAACTGACCGGTCGGTCAGTGGTAGAAGGCACAGGGGGCTCCTAGGGGGAGTGGCCGGGAGGCGAGGGCCGGAGGCCCTGAGGAGGGGACGCGGCCGTCAGTGCGCCGCTCGCCCCCGAAAGGGCAGCAGGGCTACGGCGCCGAGGCCGATTCCGGCCGTGATGACGTACACGGCCTGCCTGACCCCGTCGAGCAGTCCGCCCGTGGTCGACGCGTGGGTTCCGGTGCCGGCGACGGCGACCAGGACGGCCAGTCCCACCGCGCCGCCCACCTGGAGCGTGGTGGAGGCGAGCCCCGACGCGACGCCCTGGTCCTCGGCCGGGACACCGGTGGCGGCCGCGATCCACATGCCGGTCCAGGTCGCGCCCTGGCCGAGGCTCAGCAGGACGATGCCGGGCAGCAGGCGCGCGTAGGAGCCGTGGTCGCCGAGGGCGAGCGCCAGCAGCAGGGCGCCGACGGCTCCCAGCGCCATGCCGCACAGCAGCGCGGTGCGCAGGCCCAGCGCGGACACGGCACGCTCACCCGCCTCCGTCCCCACGGCCACCACCAGGGCGGGCACCAGGAAGGCGGCTCCGGTGGCCATCGCGCTGTAGCCGTGCACGGTCTGGAAGTAGAGGGTCAGGAAGTAGGGGAGCGAACTGAAGGTGGCGCTGAACAGCGCGGTCAGCGCCATGGCGCCGAGCAGGCCGCGGTGGCCGAACAGGTGGCCGGGCGTGAGCGGGGCGCCGACCCGGGTCTCGATGACGGCGAACAGGGCGAGCGAGACCGCCGAGAGGGCCGCGCAGCCCAGGACGGTACGGCTCCCCCAGCCGGCTTCCGGCGCGTGGACGAGGACGAACACGAGCAGGGTGATGCCCACGGTGGCGGTCAGCGCGCCCGGGAGGTCGAAGTTCCGCTGTCCGGGCGGCGGACCGTCCGCGGGGAAGAGAAGGGATCCCGCCAGGGCGACGGCACCGGCCAGCGGGACGTTGACCAGGAAGACCGCGGGCCAGCCGAAGGCGTCCACGAGCACACCGCCCAGCAGGGAGCCGAAGCACAGCCCACCGGCTCCGGCGGCCCCCCAGGCGGCGAGCGCCCGGTTACGGCTCGGCCCCTCCTCGTACAGGGTGTTGATCAGCGACAGGGCGGCCGGGAACAGCAGTGACCCGCCGACGCCCTGGACGGCGCGTACGGCGACCAGCACGCCTGCCGACTCCGCAAGGCCGCCGACCAGCGAGGAGACCGCGTACAGCAGGGCGGCCACGACGAAGACCCGCCGCCGGCCCAGCAGATCGGTCGCCCGTCCGCCTAGCAGCAGGAACCCCCCGGTGGTCACGACGTAGGCGCTGACGACCCACTGCAGGTCCTGTCCGGAGAAGCCGAGCCCGCTGCCGATGCTGGGGAGGGCGACGTAGACGATGTTGTAGTCGAGCGAGATGACCAGTTGCGCGGTGGCCAGGACCAGCAGCGGCAGTCCGAGGCGCCGGCGTGACGGTATGGACGGTGATTTCACAGCAGGCATTGCGCGACCGCTCCCCCTAAGAATCCGCCCCATGGATCAGGACGGCGGCTCACTCCGGGATCGTGGCTCACTTCCGCCCGCCCCGACAAGCACTCTCCCCCGATTTCGGACTGGCTTGCGAACGGGTTGCCGGAATCGTTCGCCTGTTCTTTGAAAGATGAACTTGCGAATGCCGGGTCCGCCGCGCGGTGAAAGAGAAAGCACAGGTGAATACCGGGCCGCCCAGCTCACGGAGGACTGCGGAGCCTTACCGGAACGGATGGGACATCCCCGTACCCCATCGAAGGGTCGGCCGGACGCGCCCTCCGGTTCCAGCCTTTCAAGCCGATCCGCCAGGCGCCGCGGATGGCCGATTTCGGTATCGTGCCGGCCGACGCCTGGTGCGATATTTCGAAAATCGAGAAACGACCCCTTGAAAAGGAGTCGTTCGGCAGGTCCTTTCAGTTCCCGGCGACATCGAGGTTTTTTGTCACACACGCGGGGGCGGCCATCCGGATCGATACCCCCCTACCGTATGACCCCATGGAAAGTTCGAAACGCGGTCTTCCCCTCCCCCCGGCACTGCTCGGATTCCTCTTCCTGCTCGTCGCGCTGACGTCGCTGTCGTACGGCGCCGGCCGTATGGCGGGCCCGGTGGCGCCGGGCATGCACCGGACGGTGCCGGCGGAGCAGGACCGGGAGCCGGGGATGTCCGACATGCACGGCCTGGGTGCGGTCGGGGACGGGGCGGTGGTCAGCCGATGACGGACACCGACCGCCGTGCGACGTCGGACGGGACGGTGACGACCACCGATCTGCTGGTCGGCGGGATGACCTGTGCCGCCTGCGTGGGACGGGTGGAGAAGAAGCTGTGCCGCCTGGCAGGGGTGTCGGCGTCGGTCAACCTGGCCACCGGCCGGGCCCGGGTCTCGCATCCCGGCACGGTGTCCCCGCAGGAACTGATCTCCGTGGTGGAGGGCGCCGGTTACACCGCCCAGCTGCCACCGGCCAAGAAGGCGGACGGGGCGGCCCCGGGATCCGGTTCCCCGGGCGCCACGGGCCCGGACGAGTTCCGGCGCCTGCTGATCACCGCGGCGCTCTCGCTGCCCGTCCTGGTGCTGTCCATGGCTCCGGCCCTCCAGTTCACCAACTGGCAGTGGCTGTGCTTCAACCTCGCCGCACCGGTGGTCGGATGGAGCGCCTGGCCCTTCCACCAGCGGGCCCTGAAGGGGCTGCGGCACGCGACGGCGACCATGGACACCCTGGTCTCCCTCGGCGTCCTGGCCTCCTTCGCCTGGTCGACGTACGCCCTGTTCCTCGGGGGCGCGGGACAGCCCGGTATGCGGATGCCGTTCAGCGTGCTGCCCGGGGCCGGTTCCGGCAGCGCGCACCTGTACCTGGAAGCCACGGTGAGCGTGCCGCTCTTCGTGCTGGCGGGCCGCTACCTGGAGGATCGCGCCAAGCGCGGCACCGGATCGGCCCTGCGCGCCCTCGCCGAACTCGGCGCCAAGGACGTCGAGCTGACCGCGGCGCAACGCAGTCGCCGGATCCCCGTCGCCGAGCTGCGGGTCGGGCAGGAGTTCGTGGTGCGGCCGGGCGAGAAGGTCGCCACGGACGGGGTCGTGACCGAGGGCAACTCCGCCCTGGACCTGGCCCTGGTGACCGGCGAGAGCACCCCGGCCGAGGTGGGTCCCGGCTCCGCGGTGGTGGGCGCCGCGATCAACGTCGGCGGGCTGCTGGTGGTACGCGCCACCGCGGTCGGCGCGGACACCCAACTCGCCCGGATCACCCGGCTGGTGACCGACGCCCAGGCGGGCAAGGCCCGTATGCAGCGGCTCGCCGACGCCGTCGCGGGCGTCTTCGTACCGGCCATCGTCACCGTGGCGTGCACCGTCCTCGGCTTCTGGCTCGGCGCCGGCGCGGACGGAGCGGCGGCCGTGACGGCGGCGGTCGCCGTCCTCGTCGTCGCCTGCCCGTGCGCGCTCGGCCTGGCCATCCCGACGGCCTTCCTGGCGGCGACCGGGCGCGGTGCCCAGCTCGGTGTGCTCATCCGGGGCCCCGAGGCCCTGGAACGGCTACAGGGCATCGACACCATCGTGTTCGACAAGACCGGCACCCTGACCACCGGACACATGACCCTGGCCGAGACGACCGTGGCCGAGGGGGTGGCGGCCGACGAGGTCCTGCGGCTGGCCGGGGCGGTCGAATACGGCTCGGAGCACCCCATCGGCCGAGCGGTCACCACCGCCGCACGCCAGGCGGCCGAGGACGGAGAGCTGCCACCGGTGTCCGGCTTCCGTGCCGTGCCCGGGACGGGCGTGAGCGGCGACGTCGACGGACACCGGGTGACCGTCGGGCGTCCCAGGAGCCGCGCCGCGCTGCCGGAGGAGCTGGAGGAGGCCCTCGACCGGGCGGAGGCCGCCGCGCGCACCGCGGTGGTCGTCGAGGTCGACGGCTGTCCGGCCGCCGTCCTCGCCGTCGGCGACACGCTGCGTCCCGCCGCCTACGCGGCCGTACGGCACCTGCGGGAGCTGGGCGTCGAGCCGATCCTCGTGACCGGCGACAGCCCCGTCGCCGCGCGAGCCGTGGCCCGGCAGGTGGGCATCGACGAGGTGCACGCCGACGTCACCCCGGAGGGCAAGGCCGGCATCGTGGCCGGCCTCCAGGCGGACGGATGCCGGGTGGCCGTCATCGGCGACGGGGTGAACGACGCGGCCGCCCTGGCCCGCGCCGACCTCGGGATCGCCATGGGCGGCGGCACCGACGCGGCGATCGGCGCCGCCGACATCACCCTCGTACGCGAGGACATGCAGGCGGTGGTGGCGGCCGTGCGCCTGACGCGCCGGACGCTGACCACCATCCGTGCCAACCTCGTCTGGGCCTTCGGCTACAACGCGGTCACCGTGCCGCTGGCGGCCACCGGCTGGCTCAACCCGATGTTCGCCGCCCTGGCGATGTCGTGCAGCTCCGTCCTCGTGGTCGTCAACAGCCTTCAGCTACGGGCCTACACCCCCACGACCCGGGGTTCCGGCTCCCGCCCGGCTCCCGCCCTGGAGGCCGCCCGATGAGCCCGGTACCGGACAGTCCGGCGTCCCCCTGGCGTCACGGCGTCACGGGCGCCCTGCGCGCGGCGCTGGTCCCGCTCGTCGCGTGCGCGGCGGCGCTGCTGCTCCTGACCGCCTACACCACCACGGGGGCGGCCGGCGATCCCCCCGCGAGGATCAGCGTCGGCAACGGCCGCATCTTCGCACCGCTCAACGCCGCGACCACCGCGGCCTTCTTCGACATCACGAACACCGGGGCCGCGGCGGACACCCTGGAGTCCGTCTCCTCCCCCTCGCTGCGGGTGGCCATGCTCGGCCGGAACGTCTCGAAGGACGGCACCGGCCGCATGGAGCCGGTTCAGTCCCTCGTCGTCCCCGCACGCAGCGAGGTGCGCATGTCGCCGTTCACCATCGATGTGATGGTCCTCGACCCGCCCCTGCTGAACGTGGGCGACACGATCAGCGTCGACCTGTGGTTCCGGACCTCCGGGCGGATAACCGTCGAGGCGCAGACGGTCCCGGCCCGGTGGTAGCCGGACGGACGGCGCGCCCGCTCACCCTTCTCCTCACCCTTCTCCTCATCCCTCTCCTCACGCTTCTCCCATCAGCGTGCGGATGGCGGTGATCAGCGCGACGAGCGCCCGCCGTTCCGGAACCGTGGTCTCCGGGTGCCAGAGGTCGACCAGCAGGCAGGTGCGGGGGCGGGTGCCGCGGTTCCATGCCTCGTGCTCGAAGGAGTAGTCGAACAGCAGGCACTTGCCCTCCTGCCACGTCCGCGTCTCGCCCGCGACGGTGATACCGCACCCTTCGGGGATGTCGACGGCGAGATGCAGGTTGATGCTGAAGTTCCACAGGTCGCAGTGCGGGGCGACGGACGCGCCCGGCAGCAGGGTCGAGAAGTGGCACTCCAGCAGCGGGCACAGCTTCCCGGTGTCCACCGCCTCCCGCTTCAGCACGTCGAAGGCGGTCGGAACCGATTCCGCCGACTCGCCCACCAGCGCACCCTTGCGGAAGAGATAGAGGGCCTGCCAGTCCGACTGGCGGGTGAGGTAGTGCTCGTAGTCGGAGAACGCCGTCCTGCGATCGGCCCAGGCGTCCTCCAACTCCTTTTTCACAGCCGCGTGATGGTCCTCGAAGGCGCGCACCACCGGTGCCAGCTCCGGGTGTCCGTACGGGTCGTGCCAGGGCTGCTGGGAAATGCCGGGCAGGATCCATTTGGCGCCGGCCTGTAAAGGGTGCCGCCGCTGTTTACCGGCCGCCATCATCTCCTCGACCCTGGCGATCGAATCCGGACCGTACTCACTCCTGATCGCCGCGAAGGCGTTCTCCATCTCAGGCGTCATGACGTCCCTCCAGATTTCCGAAGCCCGCGGCTCCCACGCGCCGTGCGCAGGGCACCCAGGACGTACCCCGCGCGTCCGGGCGGAAATCGCCGGAACCGCCGGCGCGGGGGCGCATTTCCGGCTGCCGTGCCGCAGGGCACTCCCCGTGCTTCGAATGCCTCCGGAAATCACCGGAACTCCGGAACCGGACGACACGGAAAGCCGACTTACTCAGGGGCACGTGCAAAGAGACGCGCGCCGCCTCAGGCGACCTGTTCCGGGTCGGGCCGGCGGCCCGGGGTGACGTGCTCGTGCGGGACGGCGCACGGGTGCGCGCAGGACGCCCGGGCGAGGTCGCGTTCGAGGTCGTCCAGCGTCTGGTGGACCGCAAGACCGGAACTCGACGGCGTTCCTCTGGTGGTACTGCTCCGGCACCGCGCTGCCCCGGCTCCTTGTCGCGCCCGCCCGCCGTCCGGTCGACTCGGCCGGACGGCGAGCCTGTTCGGTGATCACTCTCCAGGAGAACTTGAGCGAGCCGGAGGAGCGGGACGCTCAGGACCCGGGGCCGGGGCGGCCGTAGCGGGCGGTGATCCACGCGGCGCCGCGCTCGGCCAGGACCCGCCTGCGGCCCCACCGCGAGCGCCGCACCCCGGACGCCACGGACGGCGGCCCCGGCGGAGCGGCGGCCACCTTCGCGAGCCTGTCGGCCGCCCGGGCCAGTTCCGCCCGCAGGCGTCGGCGGCGGCCCGCGGAGCCCGCCCTCAGCAACGCCGAGTACAGGCCTTCGACTTCGGCCAGGGCGGCCCCCAGCCGCAGGTTCGCCTCACGCTCGCGCCGAATGTCTCCGTGCGGCATGCACGTCCTTCCTCCCCCGACATCAGGACCGGATCACGCCGAGTTACATCATTGCGCAACCTTGCAACCATAGCGGGTGGCCGGTCAGGGGTGGCCGGTCAGTCGGAGTTGACGGCCCGCCCGGCCTTGGCCCAGTTCGCATGCAGTTCGTCGAGGTAGGACTGGGCCTGGTCGCCCGGGGTGGCGCCGCGGGCGAACGCGAGCATGTTGGCCGGGCCGGTGTTGTAGCCGAGGGCCAGCAGGTCGTTCCTGGTGTACGGGGCGGCCCAGGTGGCGGGCAGCCGGGCGGCCAGGTCGTGCAGGTACCAGGCCTCGGCCTCGATCGCGAGGTCCCGGTCGTCGGGCAGGTGCTCCCAGCTCTGGTCCGCGAAGTCGCGGCCCTGCTTGACCTCGTCGAAGGTGGCGCGGTGCATGTCGGCGATGCCGAAAGCCGCGTCCGGCTTGAGCTTCTGCCAGGCTCGTTCGAACGCCGGGTCGTGCGGTTTGTACGCCTCGTTGTAGAGGATCGCCATGACCAGTTGGCCGCTCACGGCGGCCTGCCGGGCCCGGCTGCGCACCTGGGGGGCGTAGTCGGCGGGGTCGTACGGGGAGGGGGGAGAGGCGGGAGAAGAGGTGGCGGAAGAGGAGGCGGTCGCCGCAGCGGACGGGGACGCGCCGGGCGTCGCGTGGCCGGCCGGGGGCGTCGAGTCGCCCTGCGGGGTGTGGGCGGCCCGGACGATGATGTACGCGGCGAGGGCGAGGACCGCCACGACGAGCCATCGCCTGCGTGTCGACGCCCGGGAATCGGACATTCCTGACCCTTCCTCCCGCCTGGTCCCGCACCCTTCTACCGGAGACGGACTAAGAACCGTGTGAGGCACCCCTGTTCACCGCTTTGTACGATGTGACGCTCCCCGGCACGAGAAGCCGGGCGGGAGAGGGAGACTTCAGGTGGCGGAGCCGGATGGTCCGCGCGGTCGGCGCAGGCCGCAGGGCGCGCTGGAGGCCCAGGTGCTCGCGGCGCTGCACCGGGCCGAGGGGCCGGTGCCGGCGAGCTGGGTGCAGGAGCGTCTGACGTCCGACCTCGCCTACACCACCGTGATGACGGTGCTGGCCCGGCTGCTGACGAAGAAGGCCGTCACCCGCAGGCGCGAGGGCCGGTCGTTCGTGTGGATGGCCGCCGCCGACGAGGCGGGGCTCGCCGCGCTGAAGATGCGCAGGGTCCTGGACGGCGAGCAGGACCGGCGGGCGGTGCTGGCGAGCTTCATCACCACGCTGCCGGAGGACGACGAGCAGCTGCTGCGGGACCTGCTGCGGCACGCGGACGGCGAGGACTGAGCGCGTCCGTGGGCATCTTCGTCTTCCTTCCGCTCGTCCTGCCCCTGACCGCGTGGCCGATCGCGCGGCTGGCCGAACAGCGTCTGCACCCGCGCTCCGCCACCACCCTCCTCACCTGGGTGGCCGTCGTGATGGCCCTGTGCAGCACGGTGTGCCTGGCGCTGCTGATGGTGGTCGGCACCGCGCAGCTCCCCGGCAATCCGCTGCCCGACGGCTGGTCGGACCCCGAGGTGCGCGACAGCGTGCCGCGCCACGAGATCGTGGGGAAGGCGGCCATCCCGGCCCTGCTCGCGGTCCTCGCCGCCGGCGCCCGCACACTGCTGCGGCACCACCGGGTACGGGGAGAGGCCCACGCGGCGCTGAACGGCTTACCGGCCACCGAGGTCGCGGTACTGCCGGACGCCCAGCCCTACGCCTACGCGCTGCCGGGCGGCCCCCGTGACCGCATCGTGGTGTCCACGGCGATGCTCGCCCACCTCGCCTCCCGGGAGCGCCGGGCCCTGTTCGCCCACGAGCGCGCCCACCTGGCGGCCCGTCACCACCGGCACCTGCTGCTCGTCCGGCTGGCCGCCTGCGCCAACCCGTTCCTGCTTCCGCTGCGGACCGCGGTGGCCTACACGGCCGAGCGCTGGGCCGACGAGGAGGCCGCGGGGGCCGTGGGCAGCCGCAGGACCGTCGCCCGCGCGATCGGTACGGCGGCCCTCGTCTCGCGGGGCACGCCCGCCCCCACGCTGGCCGGCCTGGCCGCGCCGGGCCCGCTCCCGCGCCGGGTCGCCGCCCTGCTCGCCCCGGCACCCGCCGTGCGCAGCTGGCCGTCCCTCTTCACCACCGCGGGCCTGGCCGTGTGGACGGCCGCGGCCGGCGCCCTGCTGTCGGCCATGTTCTCCGCGAACTCGGCGCTGACCCTGCTGCTCCTCCTGTACGCGGCCACGCCGCTGTAGCGGAGCACGGCACCGGCGCCGGGGCGGCCGCCGGTTCAGTCCTCGACGCCTCGGCGGATCCGGCGTGACGGGCTGAACCCGTACAGGTCGAGGATCTCCGGCGGGTCGCTCAGACCCGGGCCCCCGGCCCGGACCCAGGAGACGATGTCGGCGGTCGCCCCGGGGTCGTTGACCAGGCCGAGCCACACCGGCCGGCCGCCCGCCGCGCGCCCCGCCGGTGACGGCTGGACGACGATGACGTCGGCCTGTTCGCAGGCGTCCAGGCAGTCGACCACCCGGACCTGGGCGGTGCCCGCCAAGTCGGTGCGCAGCGTGGCCAGTTGGGCGGCGTGGTCCACGCCGGGAACCTTGGCCGTGCCGCAGCAGCAGCCTCGGCACACCGTGACCGTGCACCGGGGCGCCACTGCCGGTGCCGTCCGGGCGGCGGGCGTCCTGCGGCGGCTCACCGGGTCGCCCGCCGCCAGGCGGCCTCGCGCAGCAGGCGCAGGCCGTTGAGGCCGACGATGACGGTGGAGCCCTCGTGGCCCGCGACGCCGAGCGGCAGGGGCAGCGTTCCCGCCAGGTCCCAGACGACCAGGGCGGCGATGAACATCCCCGCGATCACCAGGTTCTGCACGACGAGCCGGCGAGCCCGCCGGGACAGTCCGACCACGGCGGGGACGGTGGCGAGTTCGTCCCGGACGATCACCGCGTCGGCCGTCTCCAGTGCCAGGTCCGAACCCGCCCGGCCCATCGCGACGCCGGTGTGGGCGGCGGCGAGCGCGGGCGCGTCGTTGACGCCGTCGCCCACGACCATGACCCTGCGTCCGGCCGCCTCCAGCTCCCGGACCGCGTGCACCTTGTGCTCGGGCAGCAGTCCGGCACGCACGTCCTCGATGCCGACCTCGGCGGCCAGCCGGGCGGCGGCCCGCTGGTTGTCGCCGGTCACCAGGAGCGGGGCCGCCCCGGTGAGCGAGGCGAGGGAGGCGACGGTGGCGGCCGCGTCCGGGCGCAGCCGGTCGGCGACGCCGAGCACACCGACCGGCGTCCCGTCCACGGTGACGAGCACGGCGGTACGGCCGCCGTCCTCAAGACTGCCGGTGACCTCGGTGACCTCGGTGACCTCGGCGGCCTCCGTGACCTCGGCGGCCTCCGTGGCCCCGGTGACTCCGGCAGCCCTTGCGACGCCGGTGGCCGGGGTGACCCCGACCCCTGCGACCCCTGCGACCCCTGCGACCCCTGCGACCCCGGTGGCCCCTGCGGCCCCGGTGGCCCCGGTGGCCCCGGTGGCCCCGGTGGCCCCGGTGGCCCCGGCGGTGGAACGGTCACCGTCCTCGGCGCCCGCCCCTTCGAGCAGTCGCGTCGGTGACCCGACCCCGATCCGGCGCCCGTCCACGGTGGCCCACACACCGACCCCCGGCGTGGAGCCGAAGTGCTCGGCCGGCGGCAGGGCGAGGCCCCGCTCCCGTGCCGCGTCCACGACGGCACGGGCCAGCGGGTGTTCGCTGGGGTGCTCGGCCGCGGCCGCCGACGTGAGCAGCCCGGCCTCGTCCAGGCCGGAGCCCGGCAGCGGCCGGACGTCGGTGACGCGCGGGGTGCCCTCGGTCAGCGTGCCGGTCTTGTCCAGCGCGACCGCGTCGACCTCGCCGAGCCGCTCCATGACCACCGCGGACTTGACCAGCACCCCGTGCCGGCCGGCGTTGGCGATCGCGGACAGCAGCGGCGGCATGGTGGCCAGGACGACCGCGCACGGCGAGGCGACGATCATGAAGGTCATGGCGCGCAGCAGCGAACCGGTCAGCGCGGCCCCGAAGGCGAGCGGGACCAGGAAGACGGCGAGGGTCGCGGCGACCATGCCGAGCGAGTAGCGCTGTTCGACCTTCTCGATGAACAGCTGGGTGGGCGCCTTGGTCTCCGAGGCCTCCTCCACCATGCGCACGATCCGGGCGATCACCGAGTCGGAGGCGTCGCGCTCGACCCGGACGCGCAGCGCGCCGGTGCCGTTGAGGGTGCCCGCGAAGACCTCGTCGCCCTTCTCCTTGGCGACCGGGAGCGGTTCGCCGGTGATGGTCGCCTGGTCGACCTCGCTCGCCCCGTCCAGGACCCGGCCGTCGGCGCCGACCCGCTCGCCGGGACGTACCAGGACCGTGTCGCCGACACGCAGTTCCGCGACGGCCACCGCGGCCTCGGTGCCGTCGGCCGCGACCCGGGTGGCCAGGACCGGGGCCAGGTCGAGCAGGCCGCGCACCGAGTCGGCGGTGCGGGCGGTGGCCAGTGCCTCCAGGGCGCCGGAGGTGGCGAAGATGACGATCAGCAGCGCGCCGTCCGTGACCTGCCCGATCGCCGCCGCTCCGAGCGCCGCGACGACCATCAGCAGGTCGACGTCGAGGGTCTTCTCCCGCAAGGCCTGGAGCCCGGCCCAGCCCGGTTCCCAGCCGCCGGCCGCGTAGGTCAGCGCGTACAGCGGGCCCCAGGCCCAGGCCGGGGCGCCGGTCAGCTGGAGGGGCAGCGCGACCAGGAACAGCACCAGGGCCAGCGCCGCCCAGCGCGCCTCGGGCAGCGCGAGGACCCGCGTACGGCGCCGGGGTGCGGCGGCTGCGCGCGCGTCGGCGGTCCGGTCGGGCGTGACCGGCGGGGCGAGGGTGGAGGTCATCAGGGGGGTCCTTCATGGGGGGCATGACGGAGGTGCGGGCCGCCGGGGGCCGGGGACCGCTCCCTCCACCGTACAGGACCACATGAAGACTCATTCATGCGTTCATGTCTGCTGGTCCGTAGGATGAAACCCATGGGCCATGGAGCTGACGGACGGACCACCACCCCCGCCACCGCACGCGAGCGCCTGGAAACCGTCGGCGCCGGCGATGTGGCCGCCACGCTCCAGGCGCTGGCCACCCCGTCCCGCCTGCGCATCCTGGCCCGCCTCCAGGAGGGTCCGTGCGCGGCGACGGAACTGGCCGACGCCGTCGGCATGGAACAGTCCGCCTGCTCCCACCAGTTGCGCCTGCTGCGCAACCTCGGCCTGGTCACCGGTGAGCGCCGGGGCCGCTCGGTCATCTACGCGCTGTACGACAACCACGTCGCCGAACTCCTGGAGCAGGCCCTCTACCACGTCGAGCACCTGCGCCTGGGCCTGCGCGACGCCCCCGCCCCGGCGGACCCGGCGGCCACGGTGGGCTGAGCGCCGGCACCGACGCCGAACACGAGTACCGACATGGCCTGATGTCATCGGCCATGGCCAGAACCAGTACCGTGCTCCCAGCGTCGTACGGCATGTATGCCGTTGGCCTGATCTGTGGGGGGACCACATGAGCGGCGAGATCTACTTCAGCAACAACTACCGGGATCTGTGCGAGCGGAACGGGACCGGGGCGGGCTTCCAGTTCGAGTTCTCGTGCGCGCGTTGCTACGACACCTGGCGCTCGCCGTTCGAGCCGTACGGCGGCGAGCGAGCGGCCACCTGGCTGCGCAAGGGCGTCGACGTCGCGTGGGGGCTGCTGGGGCGCACCGGCACCGGTCTGACCTCGGCCGCCGACGGGCTCGCGGGGGCGGGTTACGGGCGCGCCCGCGACCAGGCGTTCGAGCGGGCGATCGGCAACGCGCAGGGCCACTTCAACCGCTGCGCGCGCTGCACCGACTACGTGTGCGGCCGTTGCTGGAACGCGGCCCAGGGCCTGTGCCTGCGCTGCGCGCCGGACACCGCGGCCGAGGCCATGGCGGCCCAGCAGCGCGGCCTCAACGACATGGCCGCACAGCGGGCGTACGCCGCGGGGCAGCAGGCCGGGCAGGGGTACGACCCCAGCACGCCACGGCAGTTGGTCTGCCCGCACTGCCGTACCGAGACCCACGGCGCCGCCTTCTGCTCCGGCTGCGGCCACCAACTGGCCCAGTCCGCACAGTGCGCCTCCTGCTCCGCGGCCGTACCGGACGGCGCGGCGTTCTGCCCGGGGTGCGGCTCCCGCAGGTAGGGGGCCACCGGTCGGCACCCGGAGGTGACGCGGCTGGGACAGTCGGTTCGACCGGTTGTCCCGGGCGGCGCCGAGACCGCGGGCGGGGCGTGCCGTCGGCCGGGGAGCGTCGCCCGCCGAGCCGGTCGCGCGGTGCGCCCGCTCGGGTGGCGTCGTCGAGCGTGGGGCGTGGCTGGGGCGTCGCGGCCGAACCGGTCCGACGACCATCCTTGCGTGACGACCCACGACGGTACGCGCACCGCGCCCACCGCGCGCTCCCTCCGCCGCACGGCCCTGGCCGCCCTCTCCCTCCTGCTCTCCCTGAGCCTCGTCCCGACGGCACAGGCACTGGCCCGCCCCTCGCCACTCCCCACCATCCGCCCGTCGCCCCTCCCCGCCACCCGTGCCACCCCCCGGCCCCCCACCCCCGCCGAAGCCCCCGTCGCCGCGTACCTGCGGTCCGTGCGGTCGGATCCGGGGCTGTCGCGGCGCTTCTTCCTTCGGCTGCCCAAAGGGGGCGACCTGCACAACCATCTCTTCGGTGCGGTGCGTACCGAGTACCTGGTCGAGCTGGCCGGCGACGACGGGCTGTGCGTCGACGCGGCGACGCTGACCGCTGTCGTACCGCCGTGCGGTCCCGGTGCCCGCCCGGCCGTGGACGCCCGTACCGACCGGGGCTTCCACGACGCGATCCTGCGCGCCTGGTCGATGCGGGACTTCCCGCCGGAACGAAGCGGTCACGACCACTTCTTCGCCACCTTCGACAAGTTCGGCCTGGTCGCCTCGCGGAACCAGGGCAGGGTGCTCGCCCAGGTCGCCGCCTCGGTCGCGGCGCAGCACCAGTCGTACCTGGAGACGATGGTCAACCCGGCCTCCGACGCCGCCGCCCGGCTGGGCGACGACGTCGGCTGGGACCCGGACCTCGCCGCCCTGCACGCGAAGCTCGCCGCGGGCGGCGGGCTCGACCGGCTGGTGGCCGACGCGCGTACCGAGACGGACGGCGTCGACGCGGAGTTCCGTGCCACCGCCCGCTGCGGCACCCCCCACCCGCGCCCCGGCTGCGCGCTGACCGTGCGCCGGATCTACCAGGCCTTCCGCGGCGAGCCACCCGAGCGGGTCTTCACCCAGCTGGCACTCGGCATGCGGCTGGCCGAGCGCGACCCCCGTTTCGTCGCCGTCGACCTCGTCCAGCCCGAGGACGGGACGGTCGCGCTGGCGGACTACGGCCTGCACATGCGCATGGTGAGGTACCTGCGGACGGTCTACCCGCACGCCCATGTCACCCTGCACGCGGGCGAGTTGTGGGCCGGCCTGGTCGAACCCGCGGAGCTGCGGTTCCACGTCGCGGCGGCCGTGCGCGTCGCGGGCGCCGACCGCGTCGGGCACGGCGTCGACCTCCTCCACGAGGACGACTGGCGGCGCACGGCGCGTGCGATGGCCGCCCGGGGCACCGCCGTCGAGGTCCCGTTCACGAGCAACGCGCAGATCCTCGGCGTCCGCGGCGCCGAGCACCCCTTCGACACCTACCGGGCCTACGGCGTCCCGGTGGTCCTGGCCACCGACGACCCCGGCGTCTCCCGCACCGACATCAGCCACGAGTACCAGTACGCCAGCGGGGCCTACGGCCTGACGTACCCGGAGCTCAAGGACCTGGCCCGGGCCTCCCTCCAGTACGCCTTCCTGCCGGGCCGCAGTCTGTGGCGTGGCAACCCCGCGCGGGACGGGTACCGGCCCGTGGCGGCCTGCGCCGGCCGGCTCCCCGGCACCGGACTCCCGCCGGGGACCGAGTGCCGCCGACTGCTGGACACCAGCGCGCGGGCCGCCGTCCAGTGGCGTCAGGAGGCCGCGTCCGCGTCGTTCGAAAGTACCTTCGGCCGGGGACGGCAGCGGAGACCGCGCCCGCACTAATCTGCACGGGTGACCACCGAGTTGATCCTGCTGCCCCGCGTCGTCTGCCGTGACCGGGAGATCACCGCACCCCGGCTGCGCGGCCTGCTCGCGCTGCTCGCGGCGGACCTGCGCACCGGGTGCAGCACCGGACGGCTGGTGGAGGGGCTGTGGCCGGACGAGCTGCCGGAGCGGCCGGGCAAGGCGGTGCAGGTCCTGGTGTCGCGGCTGCGGTCGCAGCTGGGCGCCGAGCTGATCGTGAGCACGCCGACCGGGTACCGGCTGGCGCTGGACGGGACGCAGGTCGACGCCGTCGCGCTGGCGCTGTACGAGGCGGCGAGCGCCGAGCGGGCGCGCGCCGGGGACCACGACGGAGCCCTCGCGCAGGCGGAGGCGGGGCTGGCGTTGTGGGACGGGAACGTCGGCGCCGGGGCGGACGAGGACCTGCACGATCCGGTGGTGGCGCTGCGCGTGGCACGGGTGCGGGTGCACCGGGCGCTGACGCGCGCGCGAGCGCTGGCGCTGGCCCGGGTGGGACGGCGGGCGGAGGCCGCCGCGCCGCTGGCCGAGCTGGCCCGGGAGCTGCCGCGCGACGAGGAGGTCCTCGCCGAGCTGCTGCGCTGCGAGGCCGCCACCGCGGGCCGGGCGCAGGCGCTGACCCGGTACGACGCCTACCGGCGCCGCCTGCGTGACGAGCTGGGCGCGGATCCGGGGCCCGGACTGCGCGCGGTGCACCAGGAGTTGCTGCGCGCGGAGGTACCGGCGGCCCGGCACGGCGTGCCGCACGAACCGAACCCGCTGCTGGGGCGGGACGCCGACGTCGCCGCCGTGGCCGGGCTGTTGCGGACGGCCCGGGTGGTCACCGTCGTCGGCCCCGGCGGACTGGGCAAGACCCGGCTCTCGCACGCGGTGAGCCGGGCGGCCGAACAGCCCGTCGTGCACTTCGTGACCCTGGCCGGTGTCACCGCGGGCGACGACGTGGCCGACGAGGTGGCCTCGGCCGTCGGGGGTTCGGACAGCCGGCCACCCGCGGGCGGCAAGGACGCGGTGAGCGGCATCGTCGCGGCGCTGGGCACGGGTCCCGCGCTGCTGGTGCTGGACAACTGCGAGCATGTCGTCGCCGCCGCGTCCGCCCTCGTACAGGCGCTGGTGTCGCGGTCGAAGGAGCTGCGGGTCCTGGCCACCAGCCGGGCTCCGCTGGGGCTGACCTCGGAGTCCGTGTACGCCCTGCCGGAGCTGTCTCCGGCGACCTCCGCCGAGCTCTTCCGGCAGCGGGCGCGGGCCGCGCGACCCGGTGTGGAGCTGCCCGAGGCGCAGGTGGCCGAGATCTGCCGGCACCTGGACGGGCTGCCGCTGGCCGTGGAGCTGGCGGCGGCCCGGGTGCGGGTGCTGTCCGTCGCCGACATCGCCCGTCGGCTCCAGGACCGGTTCGCGCTGCTGCGCGGCGGCGCCCGGGACGCGCCCGAGCGGCACCGCACGCTCCAGGCGGTCGTCGAGTGGAGCTGGCACCTGCTGGAGCCCGAGGGCCGGGCGGCGCTGCGCGCGCTGTCGGTGTTCCCCGGCGGGTTCGACGCGCACGCCGCGGAGTACGCGCTCGGCGAGCACGGGAGTGGGGGCGGAGGCGGGGGCGCGGGCGGGGGCGGGGGTGAGAACGGGAGCGCGCTGGATCTGCTGGAGCAGTTGGCGGCCCAGTCCCTGATCAAGGTGGGGGAGAGCCCTTCCGGGGTCCGCTTCCACATGCTGGAGACACTGCGGGAGTTCGGGGCCGCGCGCCGGGACGAGGCGGGCGAGGGTGCGGTGGTCACGGACCGTTTCCTGTCCTGGGCCCGGGACTTCGGCCGGACGTGCCACGACGCGATGTTCGGCGACGACGCGGTGGTCACCTTCGACCGGGTCCGCGCCGAGCAGGACAACCTCGTCCTCGCGCTGCGCCACGCCCTGGCCCGGGACGACGGCCCCGCCATCGCCTCGCTCACCGCCGTACTGGCCTCCCTGTGGTCCGTCGGCAACAGCTACACCCGGTTCGTCACCCTCGCCGCCGAGACCGGCGGGCCGCTGTCCCGGTTCCGCCCGGGGCCGGAGCACCCCGAGGACGTGGAGGCGCTGCGCAGCGCGGCGGCGATCTGCACGGCCGGCCTCTTCATGGGCTACGGCCCGCACGCCGTACGCCAGTTGGTCACGCTGCGCCGGCTGCCGCCCGCCCCGGCGGACACCGTGATGCGGGCGCTGGCCACCGTGCTGTCCGCCGTCCCTGACATGCGTCCGCCCGACTGGACCCGGCTGCGAGAGTTGTGCGACGCCGACGAACCGCTGCTGGCGGGCATGGCGGCGGGCGTCGCCAGCTATCTCTGGGAGGCCGCGGACGACACGGACCGCGCGCTCGACCACGCGCGCCGGATGCTCGCCGCGGTGGCGCCGCTCGGCAATCCGATCATGATGCTGCTCGCCCATGGACGGATCAGCGAGCTGTGCCTGAAGACGGAGCGCGGCGCGGAGGCGTACGAGCACCTGCGGGCCGCGGACGGGATCGGCGAGGTCGGTGGCTGGTCGGACGCGATCGGCATCCGCTACGGGCTGGTGTCCGCGTGCCTGCAACGCGGGGAGATCGACGAGGCGGAGTACTGGCTGGGCCTGGCCGCCCCGGACCGGCAGCCGGAGTCGGCCAAGCCCTTCAGCCCCGAACTGCTCCAGGCCCGTGCCGAGATCGCGCTGGCCAGGGGGCTGACCGAGGTCGGTCTCGGGCTGTGGCGGCAGGCGGCCGGGGGGATCCGGGAGGCCAGCCGGCTGGCGGCGGACGATCCCTTCCTGGAGTCCTGGGCGCTCCAGGTGCAGGCGGCGGCGCTCGCGGCGCACGCCCAGCACGACCGGCTGGAGCCGGTGACCCACCTGGCGGACGCCCTGCGGCAACGCCTGCTCGACATGCTGACCGGCGCCGGCGTCGGCACCAGCACCAGCACCGGCGTCGGCACCGGCTCGGGTTCCGGCGTCGGCACGGGCTCGGGTTCCGGCACCGGCACCGGCTCGGGTTCCGGCCCGGGTTCCGGCCCGGGTTCCGGTGCGCCGGGGGCCGGGGATCTGCTGGAACTGCCCGTCTACGGTTCGGTGTTGCTGGCGCTCGGCCACGCCGGGCTGGCCCGTGGCGACAGGGCGGCGGTGCGGCTGCTTGCGCTCGCGGAGCGGCTGCCGGTGATGCGGGACCTGCCCACGCTGTCCTCGGCGCGGTCCCGGCAGGCGGCCGAGCACGCGGACGGGGCCGCGTACGCCGACGCGAGGTCGGAATACGCGGCCCTGGGGCGGGATCAGCTGCGGTCGGCGGCCCTGCACGCGCTCACTGCCGGGGCTCGCGGTTGAAGGTCGCCCTGGACCAGAGGTAGCCCAGGACGATCAGCACGGCGCACCAGCCGAGGGCCAGCACCGCGTTCTTCGTGCCGATCCCGCTGCCCAGCAGCAGCCCGCGCAGGGTCTCGATGAAGGGCGAGAACGGCTGGTACTCGGCGAACCAGCGGAACCAGCCCGGCATGGCGTCCACCGGCACGAACGCGCTGGACAGGAAGGGCAGCATCACCAGGGGCGTCCCGATGTTGCTCGCGCCCTCGGCGTTGGGGCTGATCAGGCCGATGCCCACGGCCAGCCAGGTCACCGCGAGGCTGACCAGGGCCATCAGTCCGGCCGCCGCGAGCCATTCCACCGGGGACGCGTCGGGCCGGAAGCCGATGGCCAGCCCGATGCCGAGGACCAGCACCAGGGCCATCAGCGTCTGGATCACGCTGCCGATCACGTGGCCGACGAGGACGGAGGCCCGGGAGATCGCCATGGTGCGGAACCGGGCCATGATGCCCTCGGTCATGTCGGTGGCCACGGACACCGCGGTGCCGAGCGAGGTCATGGCCACGGTCAGGAACAGGATGCCGGGGACGAGGTAGTTGACGTACTGGGACCGGTCGGCGTGACCGCCGGTCATGCCGGCGCTCATCACGTTGCCGAAGACGTAGACGAAGAGGAGCAGCAGGATGACCGGGGTGAGCAGGAGGTTCAGGGTGAGGGAGGGGTAGCGGCGGGCGTGCAGGAGGTTGCGCCGCAGCATGGTCAGGTTGTCGCGGAACGCGAGGCCGGCGGTGCTCATCGGGCGGTCTCCTTGTCGGTGGTGGTCGCTGCGGTGGTGGTCGCGTCGGCGGTCACGGGGCTGCCGGTCAGGGCGAAGAACACGTCGTCCAGGTCCGGGGTGTGCACGGAGAGTTCGTCGGCCTCGATGCCGGCGGCGTCAAGCCAGTCGAGGATGGCGCGCAGCTCGCGCTGGCTGCCGTCGCTGGGGATCTGCAGGGTGAGCGCCTCGTCGTCCCGGGCGGCCTCGCGCAGTGCGGTCGCCGCCTGCTCGTGGGCGACCGGGTCCGAGAACCGCAGCCGTACGTGGCCGCCCGGGACGAGCCGCTTGAGCTCCTCGGCGCTGCCCTCGGCGACGATCCGGCCGCCGTTGAGCACCGCGATGCGGTCGGCGAGCTGGTCGGCCTCGTCCAGGTACTGGGTGGTGAGGAAGACGGTGGTGCCGCCGGAGACCAGTTCGCGGATGATCCCCCACATGGTGTGGCGGGAGCGCGGGTCGAGGCCGGTGGTGGGCTCGTCGAGGAAGATGATCCGCGGGCTGCCGACCAGCGTCATGGCGATGTCCAGCCGTCGCTTCATGCCGCCGGAGTAGGTGGAGGCGGCCTTCTTCGCGGCGTCCACCAGGTCGAATCGCTCCAGGAGTTCGGCGGTCACCCGGCGGCCCTCGGCGCGGGGCAGGTGGTGCAGGTCGGCCATCAGGAGCATGTTCTCCTCGCCGGTGATCAGCCCGTCCACCGCGGAGAACTGGCCGGTGACGCCGATCGCGGCCCGTACCTTCTGGGCCTCGGCGGTGAGGTCGTGGCCGGCGATCCGGGCCTCGCCGCCGTCGGCGGAGATCAGGGTGGAGAGGATGTTGACGGCGGTGGTCTTGCCCGCGCCGTTCGGCCCGAGGAGGGAGAAGACCGTGCCGGCCGGCACCTGGATGTCGATGCCGTCGAGGACGCTCTTGTCCCCGTAGGACTTGCGCAACCCGGTCGCCGCGATGGCGAGTTCGTCGTCAGTCGATGTCGAAGTCATGCCGCAGAGCTTGCGGCCGGGCCGGTTCAGTTCGGCTTCAGTCCGGTTTCAGAGCCTGTTCCAGGCCCCTCATGATGGCCGCCGTCTCTAGGGCACGCTCGGGCCCGCCGGGCCGGTCAGCCGGACGATGTCGCCGCCCAGCTTCGGGCGCAACGCCTTGAGTGTCTCCGGCCGGCCGCTGACCACCCAGCGGGTGCCGACCAGGTACGTGCCCTGGTAGGAGCCGGCGCTGTCCAGCCACACCTCCAGGAGCCTGTCCTCGGGGAACGTGGTGATGAGGTAGTCCCCGGCCGCCGTGTGGCAACTGCCCTCGCGCAACTCCTCCGCCTGCACGCGGATCGTGGCCGTGCAGCCCGTCAGCCCGGCGATGACCTCGACCTTGGCGGGCGCCACCACCCCGGCCTGCTGCGCGGAGACCGTGGAAGCTCCGGCGGACGGGTTGTCCTCGGCCGCCTCCTCCCCTCCCCCGCCGCAGGCCGCGGTCAGCGGCAGCAGGGCCAGGCTCCCGGCGACGGCGGCACCCCGGGCCAGCCGGGCGGACAGGGGCGTGGCGGCGGGACGGCCGGGGCGGGTACGCCGTTGCTGGGGCACGGGGCGGCTCCGTATCGGGGGTCTCGTACGACCGGGGGTCCAGGGGTGCGACCAGGAGTACGTCCGGGAGGCCGACGGCGTTCACCGCGCGCGTTGCCTTTCCGATACTCCGTTACGACCAGCCATTTACCCGGACTTTGCGTCGCCATGGTGATCTGGCCGAACGTTCGACAGACGCCCCGAGGAGCCGTACCCATGCCCAGATCCACCCGCCGTCGCCTCATGACCGCCACTGCCGTGATCGCGGCGGCCACCGCGGCCGTGGCCGTGGCCGTGACCACCGCCGCCGGTGCCTTCGACAGCGCCCAGCAGGCCAAGAACGCCGTCCAGGGCGGCAAGGCGAAGAACGTCATCCTGCTCATCGGCGACGGCATGGGCGACTCGGAGATCACCCTCGCCCGTGACTACACGGTCGGCGCGAACGGCCGCCTGAACATGGACAGGTTCCCGCTCACGGGCGCCTACACGACGTACGCCGTGCACGCGGACGGCACCCCCGACTACGTCACCGACTCCGCCGCGAGCGGCACCGGCTGGGCGACCGGCGTGAAGACCGTCAACGGCCGCATCTCCAAGACGCCCGGCACCGACAAGGCCGTGAAGACGATCCTGGAGCTGGCGCAGAAGAACGGCTACGCCACCGGCAGCGTGACGACGGCCGAGCTCACCGACGCCACCCCGGCCGTGCTCGCCTCGCACGTCACCGACCGCTCCTGCCAGGGCCCGGCCGACATGGCCAAGTGCGCGAAGGACACCATCGCGGCGGGCGGCCCCGGCTCGATCGCCGAGCAGTCCGTGAACCACAAGGTCGACGTCCTCATCGGCGGCGGCAAGCAGCGCTTCGACCAGAAGGTGACCGACGGCAGGTACCAGGGGCTGACCGTCACCGAGCAGGCGCAGAAGCTCGGCTACCAGGTCGTCACCGACAGCGCGGGCCTGAAGAGCGCCAAGGCCGGCAAGCCGGTGCTCGGCCTGCTCGCCGCCGGCAACGTGCCGGTGGAGTGGACCGGCAAGGCGGCCGCCGTCGGCGGCACCGACCCGCAGCGCTGCGTCACCTCCAACCCGAACCGCCCGGCCACCACGCCGAGCCTCGCGGACTCCGCCACCAAGGCGATCCAGCTCCTGGAGGCCAAGCAGAAGGCGAACCACTCGAAGCAGGGCTTCTTCCTGCAGATCGAGGGCGCCTCCATCGACAAGCAGGACCACGCGGCCGACCCGTGCGGCCAGATCGGCGAGACCGCCGCCTTCGACAAGGCCGTCAAGGTCGCCCGCGCGTACGCGGCCAAGCACCCCGACACGCTGGTCGTCACCACCGCCGACCACGGCCACACCAGCCAGATCGTGCCGCTGGAGGCCACCCCGCCCGGCCTGTCCTCGACCCTGGTCACCGACGAGGGCCAGCAACTGAAGGTCAACTACTCGTCCAACACCCCGGGCCTGTCCCAGGAGCACACCGGTACGCAGGTCCGGATCGCCGCGCAGGGGCCGCTCGCCTACCGCGTCCTCGGCGTCACCAACCAGACCGACCTGTTCGCCACGGTCCGCGAGGCCCTGCGCCTGCGCTGACCGATCCCCGCCGAGTCGGCCCCGTTGAGTCGGTTTCACCGGGTCGGCCCCACCGAGTCGGCCCCGCCGGGTCGGCCCCACCGGGTCGGCCCCGCCGAGTCGGCCCCGCCGAGTCGGCCCCGCCGGGTAGGTTTCACCGGGTCGGTTTCACCGGGTCGGGGAGGACGGCCGCCACCGCCCTCCCGGCCTCGCCCTTCCCGACTCGCGGACCCCACCGCATGCGCGCGACCATGGGCGGAAGTCGCCCTTGAAGGAGCGGGGATGAAACGGAACCGACTGCTCACCTCGGCCGCGACGCTCGTCGCGACGCTCGCCGCGACCGCCGCGCTCGGCCTGGCGGCGCCGCCCACCGCTGTCGCCGCCACCCCCGTACCCGGCCCCAGCCCCGACCCCGGCCGCTCCTGCGCCTACGTGTCCTCGGACTTTCGGCCGACCCTCAGGTACGGCGAGACGGGCGCGGCGGTCAGCCAGGCGCAGTGCCTCAGCAACGCGTGGGGCGGCCTGCCGCCCAAGCTCGCGCCCGACGGCGTCTACGGCACCGCTCTGCTGAAGAAGATCGAGTGGATCCAGACCTGCCACGGCCTGCCGGCGAGCGGAGTCGTCGAGGGCCGCACCTGGCAGTCCCTGTACCACCCGGCCCTGGACTGCTACGTCCCGTACCCGGCCTGAGGCAGTCACCCGCACCTCTCGTCGCCCCCGCTTCGCGAACGCACCCGTTAGGGTGGTTAAAGAAATCGCAAAGGACGAGTGGGACGAGACGAGGGAGCCAGCCTTGGGGGCGCCACGCCTGAGCAGGACGCCGTTGCCGGGAATCGGGGTCCGCTACGACCTCGCCACGAAGGAGCAGGACAGGCTCTCCGTGGTCGCGCACCGGGACGGTTCGCGCATCCTGAGCGCCTACCGCCAGGAGGACCCCGACGCCTGCGCCCTGTCGGTGCGGCTGTCCTCCGGGGAGGCGGACGCGCTCATCGACGCGCTGATGCCGACGCACCACAGCCCGAACCTGCTGTCCACCACCGACCTCGGCCTGGTCGCCGAACGCATCGAGCTGGGCGCGACCTCGTACTGGAACGGCCGGCTCCTCGGCGAGACGCGGATGCGGACCGAGACGGGTGTCTCCATCGTGGCCGTGCTGCGCCGCGCCGAGGCGGTCCCCTCGCCCGCGCCGGACTTCCGGCTCGCCGGCGGGGACACGCTCATCGTGATCGGCACCCGCGAGGGCGTCGACGCGGCCGCCGCGATACTCGGGCGGGAGTGAGGCCGCCGTGCACGACTCCGCCGTCTTCCTGATCGAGTTCGGGGCGATCATCCTCGGCCTCGGCCTGCTCGGCCGCCTCGCCGGACGCTTCAGCTTCTCTCCCATCCCCCTCTACCTGCTGGCCGGGCTCGCCTTCGGCAAAGGGGGCCTCTATCCGCTCGGCACCAGCGAGGAGTTCGTCGCGATCGGCGCCGAGATCGGCGTCGTACTGCTGCTCCTGATGCTCGGTCTGGAGTACACCGCGAGCGATCTCGTCTCCAACCTGAAGACCCAGTACCCGGCGGGTCTGGTGGACGCCGCGCTCAACGCGCTGCCCGGTGCCGCCATGGCCCTCCTGCTGGGCTGGGGGCCGGTGGCGGCCGTGGTGCTGGCCGGCGTCACCTGGATCTCCTCGTCCGGGGTGATCGCCAAGGTCCTCGGCGACCTGGGGCGGCTCGGCAACCGGGAGACCCCGGTGATCCTGAGCATCCTGGTCCTGGAGGACCTCTCCATGGCCGTCTACCTGCCGATCGTCACCGCGCTGCTGGCCGGCGCGGGCCTGGCCGCGGGCAGCCTGACCCTCGCCATCGCCCTCGGGGTGGCCGGACTGGTCCTGCTGATCGCGGTCCGCTACGGCAGGCACATCTCCCGTTTCGTCTCCAGCGACGACTCCGAGAAGCTGCTCCTCGTGGTGCTGGGCCTGACCCTCCTCGTCGCGGGCATCGCCCAGCAGCTCCAGGTCTCCGCCGCGGTGGGCGCGTTCCTCGTCGGCATCGCGCTCTCCGGGGAGGTCGCGGAGGGCGCCCACCACCTCCTGGCACCCCTGCGCGACCTCTTCGCGGCCGTCTTCTTCGTCTTCTTCGGCCTGCACACCGACCCGTCGAGCATCCCGCCGGTGCTGCTGCCCGCGCTCGCGCTCGCGGTCGTCACCGCACTGACGAAGATCGCCACCGGCTACTGGGCCGCCAAGCGCGCCGGGATCTCGGCGAAGGGCCGCTGGCGGGCGGGCGGCACCCTGGTCGCCCGCGGCGAGTTCTCGATCGTCATCGCCGGCCTCGCGGTCACGGCAGGCATAGAACCCTCCCTCGGCCCCCTGGCCACCGCCTACGTCCTGATCCTCGTCATCCTCGGCCCCCTCACGGCCCGCTACACCGAACCGGTGGCCCGCCGCCTGACCCGCCGCTCCGAGCCGACGCAACCCGCCCCGCTCCCGGAACCCAGGGTCCCCGACCCGGACACGGTGGGCCGTCCCTGACCGGGCTCAACGGCACGTCTCTCACGGCGCCTTGACGGCCACCTCCGCCCACACCGTCTTGCCCACGGACTGCCGGGGCACGCAGCCCCACCGCACCGCCACGGCGTCCACCAGGAGCAGGCCGCGCCCCGACTCCCCGTCGGGGGCGGCCCGAGGAGCGGTGGCAGGTGGCCTCCTCGAGGCCGCGGCGTCCGCGACCTCGACCCGTACCAGGCCCGCGGCCACGTCGCGGACCAGCCGAAGACCGAAGGTGTGCCCCGGCACCCGTCCGTGCCGCACCGCGTTGGCGGCGAGTTCGGCGACGACGAGAGCGACCGCGCACGACGCGTCGGACTCGGCGGGAAACCCCCACTCCGCCATCCGTCGCACGGCATGGTGCCGAGCGCGCCGCGCCCCTCGGGCGGAGGACGCGAATCCCCTGGGTTCCTTCTCCGATGCGACCGCTTCTGTCAGCACAGCCCGCCCACCCTTGTGTACACCAGTCGTTACGTTGCGTACTCAAGAGTCGTCAAGGCGCCCTAGGCTCGGAAGGTGACACAGCCTTACTTCTCGGTTCGTAAGGGACGGAAGTGACGCCTTGGCCAATGGAATTGACTCCAGTACGTCGATGGCGGCGCTGTTCGGCGCACGGGTACGAAGACTCCGCGTCGCCGCCGGACTGACCCAGGCCGAACTGGGCGCCACCGTGCACGTGGTGAGCACCCGGATCACCCAGATCGAGCGGGCCTCCGGAGCGAAGCCGACGCTCGAACTGGCGCGGGCGCTGGACGCGGCCCTGGGCACCGACGACCTGCTGGCGGAGCTGTGGCCGTACGTGTACCGGGAGGCGTTCCCGGACTGGTCACGGACGTTCATGGCGTACTCGGAGCGGGCGGTGGTCATCCGGCAGTACGCGGCGCACGTGGTTCCGGGCTTGTTGCAGACGGAGGACTACGCACGGACGGTGCTGAGTCTGGACGCGCTTCTCGACGGCGAAGAACAGCTGGAGGAGCGAGTCACCGCCCGAATGGCCCGGCAGGAACGCCTGAGTTCGCTCGATGGACCGGAGTTGTGCGCGATCCTGGACGAGGCGGTACTGAGGCGTCCCATCGGCAGCCACAGCGTGATGCGACGACAGTTGGCCCGGCTGATCGATGCCGCATCGGAGCGTCACATCATCGTGCAGGTGCTGCCGTTCGACCAAGGCGGCCACGAGGCAATGGGTGGCTCGCTGACCATCCTGACGCTGCCGGACGGCTCGGAAGTGGCCTACACGGAAGGCTCCGACTACGGCCAACTCATCGAAGAACCGGCCAATGTCCGTCGATACAAGGTGATTTACGATCGGCTGCGGGCGGCAGCACTGCCCCCACTCATGTCGCTGGACATGATCCGGTCCACCGTGGAGGACAACTACCGTGGCGCGAATCTCCCGTCCCGATCTGAACGGCGTCGACTGGCGCAGGAGCAGCTACAGCAATCAGGCGGGGGGCGACTGCGTGGAGGTGGCCGACGGGTTCCCCGGCGCCGTCCCCGTCCGTGACAGCAAGGTCCCGCACGGTCCGGCGCTGTGCGTCGAAGCCACCGCCTGGGCCGCTTTCATAGGCGAGTTGAAGGGCTGAGGGCCGCCGTCGCTGAGCCCGCCGGGCTCCGGGCGCCGTCCGCGTCCCGGGCTCACCGGACCCTTGCCCGCGAGGGTCCGGTGGGCCGCTGACCTCCCCAAAGAACCGGGGGAAAGAACTACCCGCCCACCCACCCTCCCCGGCCGCACGCCCCGCGTCACCCGTCCGGGTGACCGGCTTGCAGCGGCGGGACACGGACCGTTACGTTCGCCGCGACAACCCCACACAGACGACGGCCCCCGGCCGGGACTGGCATCCCGAACGAGGGCCTGACCGATCAGGAAGAAGTAGCTTCCCGATGGCTGACCCGCAGTCTAACGCGCCCTCGCGCGCCGACGCCGGACTCCCGACCTCCGGCGTGATCCACGTCCGCACCCGGCTCGCCGCCGACTTCACCGTGATCTCCAACGCCCTCGCCCAACGGCCCGGCAGCGCGGTCACGGTAGGCGTGGCGCTGTACGTCCTCTCCCTGCCCGACGGCTCCCCGGTGAGCATCACCGCCCTGTGCCGCCACTTCACCGAGGGCGAGATCCTGATCTCCCGGGCTCTCAGGGAGTTGGAGGAGGACGGCTACCTGGAACGCCGCCGCGAGCGCACACCCACCGGCCAGATCCGCACCCGGACGTACTTCTACGACGTCCCCGGCGGAACCCCCGGCCCTCCCGAACCACCGAAGCCGCGCCGTCCCCGGAAGAGCCCCACCCACGAGTCGGTGCCCGCGCAGCCACCGGCGCACACCCCTGCCCCGCCCGAGGCGGAGCCGTCGTCCCCACTTGCTGCCGCTGACCCCCGCGCCGTCGCCGTACTCGCCAGCCTGCGCCGGACCGACCCCCGCCTCACCCTCTCCGAGCAGGATGCCGCCCGCCTCGCCCCGGGCGTCACCCGCTGGCTCGCGGCGGGCCTCCCGCCCACCCACATCACCGACCTCCTCACCGCGGGCCTCCCGGCCCACCTCCTGGCCCGCCCGGCCGGCATCCTCGCCTACCGGCTCAAGGAGACCCCCCTGCAAGCACCGGCGAGCGTCACGGCGCCACCGGCCGCCCGGACCGTCGTACCGATGTGGAACTGCGACGGCTGCGACCGAGGATTCCGCGCCCCGGAACCGGGCCACTGCCGGGACTGCCGCACCGAAGGCGCGCTACGTGCGGCCGGTTGAGCCGGCGGCCGGGTGTGCGGTCCAGCCGCCGGTGGGAGGCTTGATGTGCGACGATGCGAAGTCCGGCGCCAAGAGGAGGTGGGGCATGGTCGACAGGTTCGCGGACGGGCTGCTGACGCCCACGGAAACGGCCTCCTACCTTGAGATTCCGCAGTCGACTCTCATGTCCTGGCTGAAGGGCAAGGCCGCCGGAGCGCCGTTGGTCCACCAGGTCGAGCCGGTACGGAAGGGGCAGCCTTCCGTACCGTTCATCGCGGTGGCCGAGGCGCACGTCCTGCGTTCTCTGCGCTCCCTTGGACTCCGCATGAGCGAGATCAGAGAGGCCGCAGCCGCTGTACGGGATGCCTTCGACACCCCTTACGGTCTCGTGTCCCAGCAGATCGCCACGGACGGTGTGGACATCTTCATCGAGCACGGCTGGGGCGACCTCCGCAGGGCACGCGACGGCCAGGTCCCCATCAAGGAGGTCGTCTCCGACTACCTCCGCTACCTCACCTGGGAGCCCGGCGAAGTCTTCCCGTCCAGCCTGCGCCTCAGGCAGTACCCGGAGTCCGTCCCCGTCGTGATCGATCCGAGGTTCGGCCACGGTCTCCCCGTGGTGGCCGCCAACCGCGTCACGGTGAAGGCCATCACGGACCTCTGGGAGGCCGGGGAAAGCGTCGAGGACATCGCCTACGACTACGACATGACGCCCGAGCAGGTGGACGCGCTCTGCCGGGCCGTGGTGCACCTTGCCGCCTGAGTTCTTCCTCGACCGGAACCTCGGACGTCGTGTGGCGGAGGGACTGAGAGTGTGCGGGTGGACGGTTCACCGGATCGGGGACGCCTTTCCTGACGACGGGCAGGACGTTCCCGACGAGGAATGGATCACCTACGGTCTGGACCGGTCCTGGGTCCCGCTCTCGAAGGACGGCCGGATCAAGACCCGGGACCTGGAGATCCGGCCAGTGCGGGAGCGCGAGGCGGTGCTGTTCTACCTCGACAACCAGCAACTCCGCAGCAGTGAGATGGTCGACCGGCTCGTCATGAGCCGCGACGCGATCCACCAGGCCGTCGCGAAAGGCGGCCCGGCGGCGTACGCGGTGCGGCACGGGCGTATTGAGTGCACGTGGCCCTGAGCGGGGCCCGTCAGTTGTTCCAGCTCTCGTCGTACGGGTCGGACGGGACCGGGATCGGCTTGGCCTGGGTGACCTCGAGGTAGGGGATCGGGCCGTTGTTCACCGGGTCGTGGGTCACGCGGGCGGTGTACGTGCCCGTCACCTGGAGCCAGGCGTCCGGCTGGAGGACCGGGGGGATCTTGCCCGTGAGGGCCACCTTCACCGGCTGGGCGTCCGCCGCGCAGCAGTTGAGGGCCATGCGGACCAGGTAGGGGGCGCCGCTCTTGTCCAGGGCCACGAAACCCGCGAAACGCACGCTCCTGCCGCCGAACGAGCGGCCGTGGTCGTAGACCGCTCGTCCCGCGTAGTCGACAAGATTGAGCGGAATCGGGTCCGACTTCGGCAACTTCATGTAGCCGTACGGCTGTTGCAGGGCGGTACCGGCGCGCACCGCGCTGTAGGAGCCGAGGGCGGGCGGGGCGACCAGGATCAGGGCGAGGAGGGGGAGGACCAGGAGCCAGGAGATGCGGGGTTCGCGGTGAGCGTGGGCGTGAGGGTCGCCCTGGGTGGGGCCGGGGTCCTGGGTGGGGCCGAGGTCCTGGGTGGGGCCGAGGTCCTGGGTGGGCTTGGTGCGGGTTCGGGCTCGCCACTCGTACCACGCCGTCGCCAGCGCCGCGACGATCAGGACCGCGCCCGCCGCCAGGATCAGCGGTTGCAGGCCCGCCTTGACGTAGCGCAGGTACAGGTTGGTCGTGCCCGCGTGCAGGAGGGCCGCCCCGACCAGGAACAGCACCGCCGCCTGAGCCTGCCGGTTCACAGCAGCACCGCCCCGGTGACCAGCGCGCCCGCGATGGCGGCGACGAACGTGGCGGGGGCGAAGCGCAGGGCGAAGCCGCGGCCGAAGGTGCCCGCCTGCATGGCGAAGAGTTTCAGGTCGATCATCGGGCCCACGATCAGGAACGCCAGCTTGGCGGTGAGGGAGAACTGGGTCAGGGAGGCCGCCACGAACGCGTCCGCCTCCGAGCAGATGGACAGCAGCACCGCCAGGATCGACAGCGCGAGGATCGCCACCACCGGGTTGGCGGCCGCCGTGCGGAGCCACTCCGCCGGGGCCACCGCCTTCAGCGTCGCCGCGGCCATCGCACCCAGCACCAGGAACCCGCCCGCGTGCACGGTGTCGTGCCGGACCGAGGACCAGAACGCCTCCATCTTCGTCTCGCCCTCGTGGTGCGCGTGCGCCGGCGGGCGCAGCCAGTCGGTACGGCCCACCCGCTGCCACAGCCAGCCCATGACGCACGCGACCAGCAGGCTGCCGGCGAACCGCGCCAGGACCATCTCGGGGTTGCGCGGGAACGCCACCGCCGTCGCCGTCAGCACGATCGGGTTGATCGCCGGGGCGGAGAGGAGGAAGGCGATCGCCGCGGCCGGGGTGACGCCCCGGCGGACCAGGGCGCCCGCCACCGGGACCGACGCGCACTCGCAGCCCGGCAGGATCGCACCGGCCAGGCCCGCGACCGGGACCGCGAGGGCGGGGCGGCCGGGCAGGGCACGGGCGAAGAAGGACGGCGGCACGAACACCGCGAGGGCCGCGGAGAGCAGGACGCCGAGGACGAGGAAGGGGAGCGCCTGGACGACCACCGCCACGAACACCGTCATCCAGCTCTGCATCACCGGCTTCGCCAGCGCACCGCGCACCGGCCCCTGGAAGACCACGACCAGGAGCAGCACCAGGGTCAGCACCAGGGGTGAGTTGAGGTGCCAGCCCTCCTGCTCGGAGCGGCCGGAACGACCGGGACGGCTGGGGCGGCCATGATCTGCGCCGCCTGGGTCGGTGCCGCCGGGGTCGGTGCCGCCGGGGTCGGTGCCGCCGGGGGGCTCGTCGTGGGCGGCGGCCGACCCGGGCGGGGCGGCTTTCTCGGTGATGGCCACGGGACGGATACCTCCGGCACTTCGGTCAGATCCGGGATTATGCTCCCTCCCCCTCCCTACGGGCGGCCGGGGGCGGCTGTTCACTTCGTTGCTGGAACCATGCGTCCCGTTGAGGCAGTCTTTTCCCTCGTGGCGAGCGTTCCGTATCAAGGTGGTGGGGGTCCGGCACCCATGGTGGTGTGCGGGGACGACGGGCTCGCGCACCGGCTGGCCGCCGAGTTGCGCACGGTCTACGGCGAACAGGTCACCCTGGTCGTGCCACCGAACGGGCGCACCGCCCGGCCGCCGGTCGTCGGACGGGCCCGCGCCGCCTCCGCCGCGCTGATCGACCGGGTGGTGAGCGCCGCCGTCGGACGGGCCACCGCCAACGGCGGTGGCAACGGAGGTAACGGAGGTAACGGAGGTAACGGAGGCGGCTCCGGGAGCACCGGCGGCCCCGGTGCGGCCGCCGGGGAAGGCCCGCGCGGGGAACGGGTGTTGGAGGCCCTGGAGGCCACCGAGTCCGTGCTCGCCGAGGCGGGCGTGGAGCGGGCCGGCGCGCTCGCCCTCGTCTACGACGACGACGAGACCAACATCCGCGCCGCCCTCACCGCCCGTCGGCTCAACCCCAGGCTGCGCCTGGTCCTGCGGCTCTACAACCGGCGGCTCGGCCAGCACATCGAGGAACTCCTCGACCAGGCGGCCGCGTTGGCGGTCGGGGACGCGGACGGCGGGGCCGGGGACGCCGCCACGATCGTCCTCTCCGACGCCGACACCGCGGCCCCCGCGCTCGCCGCCACCGCACTCGCCGGGCACGGCAAGGTCATCCAGACGGACGGACTGGTCCTGCGGGCGGTGGAACTGCCGCCCGGTTCCGGGGCCGACCGACGGGACGCCGACCTGGGGCTGTTCCCGCTGGCGTTGCTCTCCGCGAACAGCACCGGCCCGCTGCCGTCCGGGCCGTCCGCGGGCGGCGCCGACCAGGGGCCCCGGCTGCTGCCCGACGAGGCGGAGGTACGGGGCGCGGACGGCCGGGGCGTGCTGGTGCTCGAACAGGTGTCGTCGTCCGCGGGGGCGGCGGCGCCCGGCGGCCGGGGGCGGGGCAACGGTGTCGGGGCCGGGGTCGTACCGGCGCTCGCCTCGCTGTTCTCGCGGCGGCTCAGGTGGTCGCTGGCCGGACTCGTGGGGTGTGTGGTCGCGCTCGCGGTCGCGCTGTCGATCGTGACGGGCATCCATCCGGTACGGGCCTTCTACTACACGCTCCTCGACCTGTTCGCCATCGACAATCCCGCGATCGGGGAGTCGCTCGGGCGGCAGATCCTTCAGTTGCTGTCGGGGTTGATGGGGTTGCTGTTGCTTCCGGTGCTGCTGGCGGCGGTGCTCGAAGCACTCGGGACGTTCCGGACCGCGTCCGCGTTGCGGAAGCCGCCGCGCGGGCTGAGCGGGCACGTGGTGCTGCTCGGGCTGGGGAAGATCGGGACGCGGGTGCTGACCCGGCTGCACGAACTGCACGTGCCGGTGGTGTGCGTGGAGTCCGATCCCGACGCGCGCGGCCTGGCGGTGGCGCGCCGGCTGCGGGTGCCGGTGGTGCTCGGGGACGTCACCCAGGAGGGGGTCCTGGAAGCCGCCAAGATCCATCGGGCGCAGGCGCTGCTCGCGGTGACCAGCGTGGACACCACGAACCTGGAGGCCGTGCTGTACGCGCGGTCCGTACGGCCGGACCTGAAGGCCGTGCTGCGGCTGTACGACGACGACTTCGCGACCGCCGTGTACCGGACGTTGCGGACGGCGCACCCCCGGGCGATCACCCGGAGCCGGAGTGTGTCGTATCTGGCGGCGCCGTCCTTCGCCGGGGCGATGCTGGGGCGGCAGGTTCTCGGGGCGATCGCGGTGGAGCGGAAGGTGTTGCTGGTGGCGGTGCTGGGGGTGGGTGGGCATCCGCAGTTGGAGGGGCGGACCGTGGCGGGGGCGTTTCGGGCGGGGGCGTGGCGGGTGCTGGGGCTGGAGGGCCGGGCGGGGGTCGCGGACGGGGGGTATGTGATGCGGGGTGGGGATCGGGTGGTGGTGGCCGCTACTCGCCGGGGGTTGGCGGAGTTGTCCGGCCGGGTGCCGCCCACCCACCCGCCCGACTCGCTCGGTTGAGAGGTGGGGGTGAGTGGGTCGGCGTTGTCGGACGGCTGCGGGTGGGTTGTGGCTGGTCGCGCAGTTCCCCGCGCCCCTGACGGGGCGCTTCAGGTGCCGTTGGGCTAAATCGGGGCCTCCGCCTTCTCCTTCAGGTGGCGCTCCGCGAACTCCATCTCCAGTCTCAGTTGCTTGATGCGTTCGTCCACCACCAGGGAGCCGTGGCCCGCGTCGTAGCGGTAGACCTCGTGGGGGGCCGAGCGGGCTGCCAGGCGGGTCACGTAGTTGTCGATCTGGCGGATGGGGCAGCGGGGGTCGTTGACCCCGGCCGAGATGTAGACGGGGGCCTTCACGTCGTCGACGTACGTCAGGGGCGAGGACGCGGCGAAGCGGTCCGGGACCTCCTCCGGGGTGCCGCCGAGCAGCGTGCGGTCCATCGCCTTCAGTGACTCCATCTCGTCGTGGTACGCCGTGACGTAGTCGGCGACCGGGACGACGGCGATGCCCACCGCCCAGGACGCGGGCTGGGTGCCGAGGCCGAGGAGGGTGAGGTACCCGCCCCAGGAGCCGCCGGTCAGGATCAGCCGGTCCGGGTCGGCGAGGCCGGACTCGACCGCCCAGTCCCGTACCGCGGCGACGTCCTCCAGCTCGATCAGGCCCACCCTGTGCTTCAGCGCGTCCGTCCAGGCGCGGCCGTAGCCCGTGGAGCCCCGGTAGTTGATGCGGACCACCGCGTAGCCGTGGTCCACCCAGGCCGCCGGGCCCGCCGCGAAGCTGTCGCTGTCGTGCCAGGTCGGACCGCCGTGCAGGTCGAAGACCGTGGGGAGCGGGCCGACGGCACCGGCCGGCTTCTGGATCAGGGCGTGGATGGGACCGCCCGGCCCCTCCACCCAGGCGTCCGAGACCGGGACCGACGGGGGGCACTTCATACCGGGCGGGTCCAGGACGACCGCGCCCGTCGTGGAGCGGACCACCGGCGGCTCGGCGGCCGACGACCAGAGGTACTCGACCGTGCCGTCCGGACGGGCCGTGGCCCCGGAGACGGTTCCCGGCGGGGTGGGGATCGGGGTCAGCTCCCGCGTGCCGAGGTCGTAGCGGAACAGTTCGCTGCGGGCCTTGTGGCTGTGCGCGATCAGCAGCGCGCTGCCGTCCGGATACCACTCGGCGCTCACGTCGCCGGGCAGGTCCAGGGTCAGGTCCGTCTGCGCGCCGGTCACGACGTCCCAGACCAGCGGCTCCCAGCGGCCCCGCCGCTGATGTCCGATGAGCAGCCGCGGATCACCCTCGACCGGGGCGAAGCCCAGCACCTCCAGGCCCAGTTCCTCGACGCCGCCCCTGGTGTCGTCCAGCTCGGCGACCGTGGTTCCGTCGGGGCGGAGCACGCGCAGCGCCGAGTGCATCGCGTCACCGTGCTCGGTGTGCTCGATCGCGATCAGCGACCCGTCGTGGGAGAGGTCTCCGACGCCCGCCGACTCGGCGTGCCGGTAGATCTCCGACGGCTCCTCACCCGTCCTGACCAGGTAGATCGTCGTACCCTCGGCATCCGTCGAGCGGCCCACGACGGCTGTGCGGCCGTCCCGGCCGAGGGCCAGGCCCGAGGGGTACGACGGCTCCAGGCCCGGCGTGGCCTCCTCGTCCGCGCCGCCCTCGAAGGGCTGGCGGCGCCAGACGCCGAACTCGTCGCCGTCCTTGTCGTCGAACCACCAGATCCACGCGCCGTCCGGGGAGAGCAGCCCGTCCGTCGTGCCGTTCGGCCGGTTCGTCGCCTGGCGCTGCTCCCCGCTCGCGCGGTCCCAGGCGTACAGCTCGTACGTCCCCGTCGCGTTCGACACGAACAGGGAACGGTCGGGGGCGTCCTCCGCCCAGTCCGGCAGGGAGACCCGAGGGGCGCGGAAGCGCTTCTCCCAGTCCGGCATGTCGCTCTCACTCATGGCCGCAGTCATGGCCCCATAGTGCCTGCCCCCGCCCACCCTGCGCTGCCCGCGTCCTCAGCCTGTGGACAACTTTGCGTGCGCCCACCCCCACTCCCAACCCCCCGCAAAGCGCCCCGTACCGTGGACAGGGTGTACCGGTTCCTGCTGACACCCCGCTGGTGGGGCATCAACGTCTTCGTGCTGCTCGCCATCCCGTTCTGCATCTTCATGGGGTCGTGGCAGCTGAGCCGCTTCGAGGCGCGGGTGGCAGCGCACCGCACCGCCGACGAGCAGGTCGTGACGGCCAGGACGGAAGCGGCCCGGCCGCTGGCCGACCTGCTCCCCGTCGACCAGGCCACCTCCGGCAAGCGGGCCACCGCCAGCGGCCGGTACGCCAAGCAGCTGCTGGTGCCCGACCGCCGGCTCGACGGCCGTGCCGGCTACTACGTGCTGACCCTGCTGCGCACCGACTCCGGCAAGGCGCTGCCCGTGGTGCGCGGCTGGCTGCCCGGCAAGGCCGACGCCGCCAAGGCGCCCGCCCCGCCCACCGGCGAGGTCACCGTCACCGGCGCGCTCCAGGCCTCCGAGACACCGGGGGACGACGGCGTCAGCGCCCAGGGCGGCCTGCCGTCCGGGCAGACGGCGGCGATCAGCGCGGCGTCCCTGGTGAACCTGGTGCCGTACCCGGTGTACGACGCGTGGATCACCCTGGACAAGGCCGACGCCGGGATGACGGCCGTACCGGCGACCGCGCCGGACAACTCGGGGCTCGACCTGAAGGCGTTCCAGAACCTCGGCTACACCGGTGAGTGGTTCGTCTTCGCGGGGTTCGTGGTGTTCATGTGGTTCCGGCTGCTGCGCCGGGAGGCGGAGTTCGCCCGGGACGCGGAGCTCGGGCTGGTCCCGGAAGAGGAAGCGCAGCAGCCGACGGCCACGGTCTGACCGGCCCCGGCACGGACGGCCGGGGCCTCGGCCGTGGGCGTCACTGCGCCGACAGGACCCCGGTCCAGTAGACCGTGCCCGCGCACGCGTTCGGCACCGTCGCCGAGCCGGTCGGGGACCCGGCCTCCGGGGTGTACGAGACCGCGACGCTGCCGTCGGCCGTGCCGTCCTCGGTGAGCATCTGGGTGGTGACGCCCTCCGTGCCCGAGGTGGTCGTACCGGTGCCGCTGCTCGCATCCTCGGAGGGGCTCGGAGAGGGCGTGGTGCCGCCGGTGTCGCCGGTGCCGCCGGTGCCGGATCCGCTGGTCGGGCAGGTGGCCGACGGGACGAAGGCGAACTTCTCCGCGTAGGCGGCGCCGGGTGCCAGGACCAGGCCGGTGAGTTCGGTGGTCGGGTCGGGGAGCCCGGCCGCCGGGTCGCCCGAGGCGTGCCGGACGGCGACGACCTTGGTGGCGTCGGCCGCGCCCTGCGCGAGGACGCCGACCCTGCCGGGGCCGCCGACGGTACAGCTCGTCGACGAGACGTTGACGACGCGGAAGGTGCCGTAGACGGCGCCCGTCGAGTCGGGGGCGCCGACGGTGGCCGTCGGGGTGCCGAGCTGGGCGGAGGTGCAGACGGGGGCGGTGCCCGCGGCGCTCGTCGTGGGGACGACCTTGGTGCCGCCGGTGCTCCCGGTGCTCTCGTCCTTGCCGCTGCCCTTGGTGCCGCCGGGGCTCCGGCTGGCCGCCGGGCCGCCGGAGCTGCCCGCGGTCCCGGTGCCGCCGTCCGGGTTCTTGCCGCCGGCCGAGCCGCCCTGGGCCTGGGAGGCCTGTCCGGCGATGGAGGTGTTGGGGTCGGTGCCGCCGGAGTGGGAGACGTGGACGAGGGCGGGGACCGCGGTGCCGATGAACAGGGCGGCGGCCGCCATCCCGACGGCGGCCTGACGCTTGCGGGCCCGGCGGGCGGGCACGGCACGGCGCAGCCGGTCGAGGGCGCCGTCACCGGGCGTGAGGTCGTCGACCGCGGTGTGCAGCAGCCGGCGCAGCGCCAACTCGTCGACACCGAGCCCGTCCGGATCCGCGGGAAGCCCGCGGTCGGTCCGGTCGGGGTCGTCACGGAGTTCTCCGTCGGGGGCGTTCCGGAGTTCTTCAGAGCCCTGGCCGAGGCCCTCCGGGCCCTTTTCGTCGGGGCCGTGGTTCACAGTTCCGTTCCCAGCGTGCGATTGCCTGTGCTCTTGCTCGTGACGTGGTGGCATCGGCTCGTGCCAGAGATAGGGCTCGTGCCGGTCATGTGACTCCCGCCCCTCCGCTTCCTCCCTCATACCGAGGCCTCCATCGCGACCCGCAGCGCCGCGATGCCGCGCGAGCCGTACGCCTTCACCGAGCCCAGCGAGATGCCGAGCGTCTCGGCGACCTGGGCCTCGGTCATGTCGGCGAAGTAGCGCAGCACCAGGACCTCGCGCTGACGGCGCTGGAGTCCCTTCATCGCCTTGATGAGGTCGCGCCGCTCCAGCTGGTCGTAGGCCCCCTCCTCCGCGCTCGCCATGTCGGGCATCGGCTTGGTGAGGAGCTTGAGACCGAGGATGCGGCGGCGCAGCGCGGAACGGGAGAGGTTGACGACCGTCTGCCGGAGGTAGGCGAGGGTCTTCTCCGGGTCGCGGACGCGTTTGCGGGCGGAGTGGACGCGGATGAACGCCTCCTGGACGACGTCCTCGCAGGAGGCGGTGTCGTCGAGGAGGAGCGCGGCGAGGCCGAGGAGCGAGCGGTAGTGCGCCCGGTAGGTCTCGGTCAGGTGGTCGACCGTCGTACCGGCCGCCGCCGTCTCCTCCGCGTCGTCGCGCTGGCTGGGTATGCGGGTGGGCCGCGCTGCGGGCATGGGCGCGATCACCGGCATGCCGCCGGGCGCACCGGGCACGCGGGGGCGCAGGCCGACGCGGGGCGGCCGTAGGGCCGTCGCGCCGCGGGGCGCACTGAGTTCGAGAACCTCTGCCACGCAAGTTGGACGCACTCACCCCCGCCGGGGTTGTACGTGCCGAGCATCACTTTCCCGCCGACCCCTCCGACCGCACCGACCGCACCGGCGGCACCGGCCTCGTCGGACGCGCCGGCCGGGTCGGACCCGCCGGACGGCTCCACGCCGAGTCCGCCGGACCCGCGGGCGCGAAGCCCGCCCGCTCCGTCGGGACGCCCCGGCGGCCGCCGCGCCGTTCCCGTCGCGCACGGTTCCGCTCTTCGCGCGTCCGGCAGTACACCCGGCGGTGCCTCCATTGCCGTCATGCGTCCCGCTCTTCCCCTGTGTCCCATATGAACGGGCGTCCCCACGCCCCGATCACGGCGTCCCCACGCCAGGATCATGCGTCCGCACGTCCCGAAGGCCGCCGCGTAAGTGCCCGGTAAGAGGGCGATCGCAAAGACGCTCCCCGCCGCCCGCGTGGTTGCGGAGGACGGGGAGGAAAATCTTCGAACGCCGAGGGCCCCCGGTTCAAGAGGTCCGGACCATGCTCCGGACCACACTTCTTACGGAAATCCTCACCGTGGGCCCGCTCCCATGAAAAACGTTTACCGTGGTCACGGGCCGTTCACGCCCGCTACGCCGTTCCTGAACGGCCGGTCAGTTCGGCCGCCACCAGCTCGGCGATCTGCGCGGTGTTCAGCGCGGCCCCCTTGCGGAGGTTGTCCCCGCAGACGAACAGTTCGAGCGCGGTCGGGTCGTCGAGCGCCCGCCGCACCCGGCCGACCCAGGTCGGATCGGTGCCGACCACGTCCGCGGGGGTGGGGAACTCCCCGGCGGCCGGGTTGTCGAACAGGACCACACCCGGGGCGGTGTCGAGGATCTCCCGGGCCTTGTCGACGGTGACCTCGCCCTGGAAACGGGCGTGCACGGTCAGCGAGTGCGTGGTGACCACCGGCACCCGTACGCAGGTGACCGCGACCGGCAGCTTCGGCAGCCCGAGGATCTTGCGGGACTCGTCCCGCACCTTCATCTCCTCCGACGACCAGCCGTCCTCCCGCAGCGACCCGGCCCACGGTACGACGTTGAGCGCGACCGGCTCCGGGAACGGCCCGGTGTCGTCCCCCACGGCCCGCCGCACGTCCCCGGGCTTGGTGCCCAGCTCCGTACCGGCGACCAGGGACAGCTGCGCCCGCAGCGTCTCCACGCCGGCCCGCCCGGCCCCGCTCACCGCCTGGTACGACGACACCACCAGCTCGCGCAGCCCGAACTCGGCGTGCAGCGCGCCCACGGCGACGATCATCGACAGGGTGGTGCAGTTGGGGTTGGCGATGATCCCGCGCCGCCGGTTGCGGGCGCAGTGCGGATTGACCTCGGGGACCACGAGGGGCACCTCCGGGTCCATCCGGAAGGCGCCCGAGTTGTCCACCACGACCACGCCCCTGGCGGCGGCGACCGGCGCCCAGCGCGCGGACACCTCGTCGGGGACGTCGAACATGGCGACGTCGATCCCGTCGAAGGCCTCCTCCGACAGGGCGACCACCTCGACCTCCGCCCCGCGCACGGTCAGCTTGCGGCCGGCCGAGCGCGGGGAGGCGATCAGGCGGATCTCGCCCCAGACGTCCGCCCGCTGGGACAGGATCTGGAGCATGACCGTGCCGACGGCCCCGGTCGCCCCCACGACCGCGAGCGCCGGCTTGGCAGTCATCGGCCGGTGCCTCCGTAGACCACGGCCTCGTCGGTGTCCGAGTCGAGTCCGAAGGCGGAGTGCACCGCGCGCACGGCCTCCGGCACGTCGTCGGCGCGGGTGACGACGGAGATGCGGATCTCGGAGGTCGAGATCAGCTCGATGTTCACCCCGGCGTCGGACAGCGCCTCGAAGAAGGAGGCGGTGACGCCCGGGTTGGTCTTCATGCCCGCGCCGACCAGCGAGATCTTGCCGATCTGGTCGTCGTAGCGCAGGGAGTCGAAGCCGATGCCCGGACGGTTCTTCTCCAGCGCGTCGATGGCCTTGCGGCCCTCGGTCTTGGGCAGCGTGAAGGAGATGTCCGTCAGGCCGGTGGCCGCGGCGGACACGTTCTGCACGACCATGTCGATGTTGATCTCGGCGTCGGCGATGGTCCGGAAGATGGCTGCGGCCTCGCCCGGCTTGTCCGGCACACCGACGACCGTGATCTTGGCCTCGGAGGTGTCGTGCGCGACACCGGAGATGATGGCCTGCTCCACCTTCTTGTCCCCAATCGGCTTGCTGCTGACCCACGTGCCCTGGAGTCCGCTGAAGCTGGACCGCACGTGGATCGGGATGTTGTAGCGGCGGGCGTACTCCACACAGCGGTGGAGCAGCACCTTGGAACCGGAGGCGGCGAGCTCCAGCATGTCCTCGAAGGAGATCCAGTCGATCTTCCGCGCCTTCTTCACCACGCGCGGGTCGGCGGTGAACACACCGTCGACGTCGGTGTAGATCTCGCAGACCTCGGCGTCGAGCGCGGCGGCGAGCGCCACGGCCGTCGTGTCGGAACCACCGCGCCCCAGCGTGGTGATGTCCTTCTTGTCGGCGCTGACGCCCTGGAAGCCGGCCACGATGGCGATGTTGCCCTCGTCGAGCGCGGTGCGGATGCGACCGGGCGTGACGTCGATGATCCGGGCTTTGTTGTGCACGGAGTCGGTGATGACGCCCGCCTGGCTGCCGGTGAACGACTGGGCCTCGTGGCCCAGGTTTTTGATCGCCATGGCCAGCAGTGCCATGGAGATGCGCTCTCCGGCGGTCAGCAGCATGTCGAACTCCCGTCCGGCAGGCATCGGGGATACCTGCTCGGCGAGATCGATCAACTCGTCCGTCGTGTCGCCCATCGCGGAAACGACGACAACCACCTGGTTGCCGTTCTTCTTCGCTTCCACGATCCGCTTGGCGACGCGCTTGATGCCCTCGGCATCGGCAACGGAGGAGCCTCCGTACTTCTGCACGACAAGGCCCACGTGCGCTCCTCGCTCGGTTCGTTTGTGTCGGCTCAGTCTAACGAGCGTCCGAATTCCACCAGACTGCTCCCGCATGGTGAGACATCGCACGGGGGGTGTTCGGCGGCCGCTCGCGTCCGGAACGGAACCTGCCCAGCGCACGCCCCGTCACGCGGAAAGTGCCCCGGCTCACAGAGGGGCACGTGGCTCATCCCGGGTCGAGCCGGGGCGAGACCCCGTACCGGGCCCCGATCCCCGCGATCACGACCGCCAGGCCCTCCTCGAACTGGCGGTCGTAGTCATCGAAGAGGAACTCGCCGGCCGCCGCCGCGAGGGGGTGGTCGGACAGGCGGCGGGCCCGGTCGGCGATGTCGGTGCGGGCCTTCTCGTCGCCCGGCAGGGGGCGCATGCCCTGTTCCTCGATGACGAAGCCGATGGTGTAGGCGTGGGCCGTGCGGCCCGCGTCGACGGCCTGGGCGAGGGTCAGCCCGGCGGCCGTCAGCAGGCGCAGGTTCGCCTCCATGCCCGGTGCGTGGTCGGTGCCGGTGAAGCGTGAGCCGCTGAAGACCTTGGCGCCGTCGCGGTAGCCGAGCAGCGCGGCGCGCAGGCCGCGGTTGTCCTTCAGCAGGCGTTCCTGCCAGGTGTCGGCGGGGTCGAGTCCGGTGCCGGCCACCATCCGCCGGAACATCTGCGTCGCCATCTCGTCGAGCAGCGCCTGCTTGTCCTTGAAGTGCCAGTACAGAGCGGGCGCCTTGACGTCCAGCTCCTTCGCGATGGCGCGCAGGGTCAGCCCGTCGAGGCCGACCTCGTTCAGCAGCCGCAGCGCCGTGTCGGCGACCCGCGCACGGTCCAGGGGGGCTCGTCGTTCCGTACTCACGCTTGACAGCTTAACAACGTTAAGGGCACCCTCGTGAACGACGGCACTTAACCGCGTTAAGGAGATGTGGTCATGGATACGACGGATGTCCTGATCGTGGGCGCGGGCCCCACCGGCCTCACCCTCGGCGTCGACCTCGCCCGGCGCGGGGTCGCGGCCCAGCTCGTGGAGCGCGCGGACGCCCTGTTCCCGGGCTCGCGCGGCAAGGGGATCCAGCCCCGCACCCAGGAGGTCTTCGACGACCTGGGCGTCATCGACGCGGTCCTCGCGGCGAGCGGGCCCTACCCGAACCGGATGGTCTGGCGGGACGGCCAGCAGGTCGGCGAGGAGTCGATGTTCGAACGCTTCGAGCCGGACGCGGGCACGCCCTACCCCGCGCCGCGGATGATCCCGCAGTGGCGCACCCAGGAGATCCTGTATGCCCGGCTCACGGAACTGGGCGGGAAGGCCGCCTTCGGGCGCGAGGTCACGGGCCTGGAGCAGGACGCGGACGGCGTGGACGTGGCGTTCGCCGACGGTACGACGGTCCGCGCGCGCTACGTGGTGGCGGCCGACGGCGGACGCTCGGGCGTCCGGCGGGCCCTCGGCGTCGGCATGACCGGCGAGAGCGTCGACCCGGCGCCGTTCGTGGTGGCGGACCTGCGGGTGCGGGGCCTGGACCGGGTGTACTGGCACGCCTTCCCGGCCGCGGACGGCAGCGTGCTCGGGCTCTGCCCGCTGGCCGGCACCGAGGAGTTCCAGCTGGCCGCGCGGCTGCCGGTGGGCGCGGAGCCGGATGTGACCGCGGACGGGGTGCGCGAACTGGTCGCCCGGTACACCCACCTGTCCGCCGAGGACGTGACCGAGGTGTGCTGGGCCTCGGAGTTCCGGCCCCGGGCGGCGCTCGCGGACCGGTTCCGGGTGGGCCGGGTGTTCCTCGCGGGCGACGCCGCGCATGTGCACTCGCCGGCCGGCGGGCAGGGCCTGAACACCAGCGTCCAGGACGCCTACAACCTCGGCTGGAAGCTGGACGCGGTGCTGCGGGGCGCCCCCGAGTCCCTGCTGGAGACGTACGAGGAGGAGCGGCGGGCGAACGCCGCGGCCATGCTGGAGCTGTCCACCGGCGTGCACCGCGGCGAGGTCCAGCGGGGCCGGGCCACCGTCCAACTCGGCGTCGGCTACCAGGAGTCGTCGCTCAGCGCCGAGACCCGGGCCGACCCGGGACCGGTACGCGCGGGCGATCGCGCCCCGGACGCCGCGGTCCTCGGCGGCCGCCTCTTCGACCTCTTCCGGGGACCGCACTGGACCCTGCTGGGCGCGACCGCCGCCCCGCGGGCGGACGTACGGACCCTGGCGTCCGCCCCCGACTCATACGGCCCCGGTGTCTTCCTGATCCGCCCCGACGGCTACGTCGGCTGGGCGGGCGAGACGGCCACGGAGGACCTGGCGGCCTACCTCGACAGCGTCGGCATCCGCTGAACCCCACCCCCTCACCGGACCCCGGGGGCCGTCTGTACGGGTGCGCTGCTGCGGCCCCGGCCGCCGAGTTCGGCGTCGAGTGTTTCCTGGGCGACGCGCATGGCCTCGGCGTACGCCGGTTCCCGCAGCCGTTTCCACATCTCCTCCTCGGAGACGTCCTCGACGTGGGCCACCACCCACCAGATGTTGCCGAAGGGGTCCTTGACACGTCCGCCCCGCATGCCGAAGGCGTCGTCGGCGAGGGAGGTCACGATCCGGGCGCCTGCCCCGACGGCACGCGTGAACGTGGCGTCCGCGTCGGCGACGAACACGCGCAGCAGGCTGGGCATGACGGGCCAGTCCGCGCTCCGGTCGAAGGCCAGTACGACGGTGTCACCGATCCGGATCTCGGCGTGCCCGATCGCACCGGCCTCGGTGGGGACCCGCCCCAGCTCCTCCCCCTCGAACGCCCGGCTGACGAAGTCCAGGAACGCCCCGGTGTCATCGGTGACGACCCAGGGCGCGACGGTGGTGTACCCGTCCGGCGCGGCAGTGTTCCGCTCGGTCATCGTGGTCGTGGTCCCCTCAGTGGTGTCGGAACGGTCGCCGACGACCCTAGGGACCGCCCAGGACGCACGCTGTCCTACATGCCACGAAGATCATGTCCTCAACTCGGCTACTGCCACAGCTGATTGACCCTAGGCTGATGGGTCCGGCACGGGCGTGGCATCGGGGGCGGGCATTGATCGTGCAGTGGTGCGTGAAGGGGATGTCGCTCCCGGGCGACGCTGTCGCCCGGGGACTGATCGACAGCAGAATCGGGATCACCTGCCGTTGGTGGGAGAAGAACAATCCACTGCCCAGCAACGAGATCGCCTCGAAACTGACCGCACAGAACCTCAATCTGCATGTGAACCATTTCGAGAGCATCGACCCCGCCACAGGGAAGCCCTTCTGCGAGGAGACCCCGTTCATCTCCCTCTCGTGCGGGACGGTGGAGCGGTCCACGGCGGTGAAGACCAACTTCGTGCACACCGCCCGGCACACCGCCCTGTGGTTCGGCACCCGCTTCGGACGGAAGCCGGTCGCGTATCTCTACTACTGCTGGGTCATCCTGGCCCCTCGTTCCGCCGTGGCGGTGGAGGGCGTCGCCGAAGAGGTCCGCGATCTGAACACCTACCGCAGGTACTCGCCTTACCAGACCGAGGGCGAGGTGGCCGCGAAGATCCTCGTACCGGCGAACCAGATCGACCGGTGCGAGAAATGGGAGTGGGACCGCGTGCACCGGACTTTCCGGTCGCCCTGGATCCACCGCAACCCCGGTTTCGTGCCGCCCGAAGCGCTGAGCAACGTCAGGGAGATGCTCTGAGATGGCCTCCCCGCCGCCCGGTCCGCCTCTGCCCGATCCGCTCGACTCACTGCGTCTCGACGCCGAGCAGGTGAGCACCGCGGCCGCCTTTCACGAGTCGTACGCGCGCTTCATACTGCAGAACACCGACCAGAGACGCGACGACTTCGAGGCCGCCCTGATCGAGGCCGCCTCCGCCTACCGACTCGCGGGACAGTGGCGACTGCTGGTCGACCCGGTGGTTGGCGTGAAACTGCTGCTCACCTCCGCCTCGTTACTCGACCAGGCAGATCTCATGTACGGCTCCTTCCTCCATGCCTCGCTGGCACCGGACAGGGTTCGCGACAAGAGCGACGCCTGGACACGCAGGCTCCTGCGCACCGACGGGCGGCCGTACGACGAACCCGAGCCTTCGACCGTCGGGCACGCCCGCCCTGCACGCGAGCGCCCGGCTCCGGCCCGCGAGTCGGAAGCGATCCTCGACCACGTCCAACAGCAGACCTATCTCCTGCTGGCCTGCGCGGCGTTGACCACACCCGGCAGCAGGCAGGCGACGCAGCTCAGGGCATTCGCGGCTCGGTCACCGCACCGGGACGGCGTCGTCCCCATGGGATCGATGGCCGTGCCGGTGCGGACCTTCTGGGGCCTGGCGCTGGACATGCTTTCCCCCGAGGACGAATCGGCCGCCCGGTCGTACGCCAGAACACTCACCGAACTGTCCCGCGCTTACGCCAGGACGGTGGACCTCGCCATGGCGAACACCCTGACGTGGTTCAACGCCGCGGCCCCGATCGACGTGGCGGACCTGGACGTGATCGGCACGGTGGCGATGGGTGTGCGGCGTTTCGGCTTGGACAGGATGCAGGACCTGCTGCTCACGGACGGCGTCGAACTGCCCGATGTGGCCCTGGTGCCGCTGGACCTCGGCAGGGAAGTGGCGGATCTCGACGTGCCGCCACGGGGTGAGCCGGACCTGGGCCCGCGTCCGCCGCACTGGGCCGAGGACATGGACGTCCTGCCTGACGACACTGACCTGACCGGACCGGTTGACATGCCTGGCTCGGATGACCTTGGGCCGGATGACCTCGGGCCGGAGGACCGTGGGCCGGATCTTGGGGGGCCATGATGAAGGACGCGACGGAGTTGATTCGAGCCCTGACCGGGCTGGCCTGGCCGGTGTTCGCCGCGTGGGTGGTGTGGAAGCTGCTTCCGGAGATCCGGGACATCGTCAGCAAGCGGAGCTTCAGCCTCAAGGTGGGCAACAACGAACTGACGGTGCAGCAGTTCACGGACCAGGTCGTCGAGACCACCGCGGAACTCCAACGGCAGGTCACGGCCCGGACGGAACCGGCACCCCAGTCACAGCACGTCCTGCGCAGGATCCTGTGGGTCGATGACACTCCCGCCGACAACGCTTATCAGGCGGGTCAGTTACAGGCCATGGGTGTGGAGGTCGTGCAGACCGAGTCCACGGACGAGGGACTGCGGGCCCTGCGAAGGGCATCCCGGCCCTTCGACGCGGTGATCACCGACATGGGCCGCGCCGAGGCCGGCGGCTTCGACCCGGACGCCGGGCTCACGCTGATCCGGAGGATCCGCGAGGCAGGCGCCACGATGCCGGTGTTCGTCTACGGCGGCTCCGGTGCGATGGCCCGCCGGGACCAGGTGGCCGCCGCCGGGGGCGACGGCGTCACACAGACCCCGAGCGAGCTGTTCGCCCTGTTGGGCGGGGTGGGCCGGTTCCCGAGGACGGCTACTTGACCGGCCCGAGGCCCAGTGTTCCGCCGATCTCCTGTTGCATGACCTGGCCCGCCTCGAACTCCAGGGTCTCGTCGCCGATGGTGTCCTGGTCGGTGTCCAGGCCGTCCAGCTCCTCCAGGGGCTGGTTCAGGCGGACGTGGATGAGGACGGACTGGAGGGCGCGCAGGACCGCGGAGGCGGTGGGGCCCCAGTTGGAGAAGTAGGAGAACTGCCACCACCACAGGGCCTCCGTGGTGCGGCCCGCCCGGTAGTGGGCCATGCCGTGGCGCAGGTCGGTGATGATGTCGGCGAGGTCGTCCGAGATCCGGGCCGGTACGGGGGCCTTGCGGGGCTCGTAGGGGTCGAAGACCTCGGAGTAGACGTCGATCGGGTCCAGGAGGCGCGCGAAGTTCTCGCGGAGCTGGTCGACGTCCGGCTCCGGGCCCATGTCCGGCTCGTAGCGCTCGTCGGGGACGATGTCCTCGTGCGCGCCGAGGCGGCCGCCGGCCAGCAGGAGCTGGGAGACCTCCAGGAGGAGGAAGGGGACCGCCGAGTCCGGCTCGTCGCCCTTCGCCACCTCCGTGACGGCCACCAGGAAGCTCTCCACCTGGTCCGCGATCTGGACCGCGAAGTCGTCCGGGTTCAGCGTCGTGTCGTGCAGCGTGGCGTCAGACATCTAGGAGTCGTCTCCCCTCGAAGGCGCGCCCGAGGGTGACCTCGTCCGCGTATTCCAGGTCGCCACCCACCGGGAGGCCGCTGGCCAGGCGGGTGACCTTCAGGCCCATGGGTTTGATCATGCGGGCGAGGTAGGTGGCCGTGGCCTCGCCCTCCAGGTTCGGGTCCGTGGCCAGGATCAGCTCGGTGACCGTGCCGTCGGCCAGCCGGGCGAGGAGCTCCCTGATGCGCAGGTCGTCGGGGCCGACGCCCTCGATCGGGCTGATCGCCCCGCCGAGCACGTGGTAACGGCCCCGGAACTCCCGGGTCCGCTCGATCGCGACGACGTCCTTGGGCTCCTCCACCACACAGATCACCGTGGAGTCGCGGCGGGCGTCGCGGCAGATGTTGCACAGTTCCTCCTGTGCCACGTTGCCGCAGGCCGCGCAGAAGCGGACCTTCGCCTTCACCTCCAGCAGGGCCTGCGCGAGACGCCGTACGTCCGTGGGCTCCGCCTGGAGGATGTGGAAGGCGATCCGCTGCGCGCTCTTCGGACCGACGCCGGGCAGCCGCCCCAGCTCGTCGATGAGGTCCTGGACCACGCCTTCGTACAACGGACTGCCCTTCCTGGAGTCTTTCGGTACGTACCGTAGTTGGCTGCCGCCTGTCCTAGGAAGGCGGTACCGGTGTCGCGTGGGCGACGAACATCAGAACGGCCAGTTCAGAACGGCAGCCCGGGGATGCCGCTGCCGCCGCCCAGGCCCTGGGCCAGCGGGCCCAGTTTCTGCTGCTGGAGGGTCTCCGCGTTCTCGTTGGCCGCCTGCACGGCCGCGACGATCAGGTCGGCGAGGGTCTCGGTGTCGTCCGGGTCCACCGCCTTCGGGTCGATCTTCAGCGCGCGCAGCTCGCCGGAGCCGGTCACGGTGGCCCGTACCAGACCGCCGCCCGCCTGTCCGTCGACCTCCGTGTTCGCCAGCTCCTCCTGGGCCCGTGCCAGGTCCTGCTGCATCTTCTGGGCCTGCTGGAGCAGCTGCTGCATGTTGGGCTGGCCACCACCGGGGATCACGATCAGCTCCTGGGTGTCGATTCTCGGTTGTCCCGTTGTGCATGAGCCTACGTGGTCGACGCAGCCATCGCCCCGCCACTCTTTCGAGTGAGAATCACCGGAGGTCTATACCTGATCAAGGGCCACTTCTGGGCGGAAAAGAGGCGAAAGCCAAGCCTTCGCCACCCATTGGGCGGTAGGAAGGGTTCCCGTCGTCAGCATCCATTGTCAGGTCCCGTGCGGTGGCCGGCGTCGTGTTCAATGCCATGGCCCGCGTCACGGAACGTGACCGGTGGGGATCAGTTAGGGAGTGCCTGGTGGGTCAGCCGGAGATGCAGCCCGAGGGACCGCGTCAGGACGGGCGGGGCGAGGGTGCGGCCGGACTGCGGCCGGGCGATCTGGCCGGGCGCGCGTTCCCGCTCGGGGACTGGGGCGAGCCGGCCGAGCGGCTCGACGAGCTGTACCGGTGGGTGGAGCGCGGGGCGCTGGAGACGGCCGCGTGGTACCTGGCGGACCGGGTGTGGAAGCGGCGGGGGGCGCGGGCGCTGCGCGGCGGGGCGGCCGTGGGGGCGGTGCTGGGGGCGGCGCTGCCGCTGCTCGACCTGACCGGAGTGGTCGGCGGGGTCGCGCCCTGGGGGTATCTCGCGCTGCTGACGGCGGTGGCGTGCGTGGGCGTCGACCGGTTCTTCGGGGTGACGTCGGGCTGGATAAGGGACATGGCCACCGCGCAGGCCGTGCAGCGGCGGCTCCAGGTGCTCCAGTTCGACTGGGCGTCGGAGAGCGTGCGGGAGGTGCTCGGGCCGGCGGAGGGGACGGCGAGCGAGGCGGCTGAGCGGTGCCTGGCGGTGCTGCGGAGGTTCTCGGAGGACGTGACCGAGCTGGTCCGTACGGAGACGGCCGACTGGATGGTGGAGTTCCGGACCGGGTCGGCGCCGCTGGCGATCCAGGCGGCGGTGGCGACCGGGCCGCGGGGGGAGGCGGGGCAACTGCACGGCCGCTTCCCGCTGCCGCCGGGGACGAACGGGGCCCGCCCGAACATGCCTCGGCAACGGCCCCCGGAGCCCAGGTGAGGGGGGCGTAGGCCGTCGGTCGGCCGCGGGTGCGTCGTTGGCTGGTCGCGCAGTTCCCCGCGCCCCCTTAGGGGCGCCTGGGCTCACGTGCCCCGAAGGGGCGCTGGGGGTACCCCCGGCCGGAGGCTGGGGGAGGAACTGCGCGAGCAACCACCGCGGCGCCGCGGACGACCATCCGACGCTCACCCACCCCCCGGCGCCGCCCGTACCCCCCCGCACCTCCATAAACGGCGTCGGGGCGGTCATGCCGCGGACCGTTCCGCACTCATTCCCAGCATTGTAAGGACGCCCGTATGTCTTGACATCAGTGGAAGCGGGCCCGCATCGTGGGCGGGCAGTTCCTGGAACGGTCCACAACCGTGGTGAAAGGGCAGCCCATGGTGCGCACGCTCGGCGTCGCCGTCGTCGGATTCGGCTGGATGGGACGGGTGCACACCCAGGCCTACCGGCGGCTCCCCCACCACTACCCGCAGCTGGCCGTGCGCCCCGAGCTGGTGACCGTCGCCGAGGAGGTGCCGGGCCGGGCCGAGGAGGCGGCCGACGTCTTCGGGTTCCGGCACACCACCCGCAACTGGCGCGAGGTCGCCGCCGACCCGCGGATCCACGCCGTCAGCATCACCGCGCCGAACTTCCTGCACCGGGAGATCGGCGTCGCCATGGCGGAGGCCGGCAAGCACATCTGGATCGAGAAGCCGGTCGGCCTGACCGCCGAGGACGCCACCGCCGTACGGGACGCGGTCCGCAAGGCCGGCGTCCAGGGCACCGTCGGCTTCAACTACCGCAACGCGCCCGCCGTCTCCTACGCCCGTGAGCTGATCGCCTCCGGCGAGCTGGGCGCCGTCACCCATGTCCGCATCCGGCTCCTCAGCGACTACGCGGCCCACCCCGACGGTGCCCTGACCTGGCGCTACGAGCGGGCCCGCGGCGGCGGAGGCGTCCTCGGCGACCTGGCCTCGCACGGCGTCGACCTGGCCCGCCACCTGCTCGGGGACATCACCGCGCTCGCCGCCGACACCGCCGTCTTCATCCCCGAGCGCGCCCGGCCCACCGGCGCCACCGCCGGCCACACCCTGGCCACCGGCGGCGCGCTCGGCCCGGTCGAGAACGAGGACTACGTCAACTGCCTGCTGCGCTTCGCCTCCGGCGCCCGCGGCGTCCTGGAGGCCTCCCGGGTCTCGGTCGGCGAGCAGAACAACTACGGCTTCGAGGTGCACGGCACCAAGGGCGCCGTCTTCTGGGACTACCGGCGGATGGGCGAGCTGGGCGTCAGCCGCGGCACCTCCTACCAGGACCAGCCCGTCAGCACCGTGTTCGTCGGCCCCGGCCACGGCGAGTACGCCGCCTTCCAGCCCGGCGCGGCCAACGCCATGGGCTACGACGACCTCAAGGTGATCGAGGCCCGCGCCTTCCTGCGCTCCGTCGCCGAGGGCACCCCGTACGGCGCGACCCTCGACGACGCCGTGCACAGCGCGACCGCCCTCGACGCGATGAGCCGCTCGGCCGCGTCGGGCAGCTGGGAGAACGTCGGATGACCGGGATGCCCAGGGTGCTGCCCGAGTAGCCGAAGCCGCGCTCCGCGGACAAAGCGGCGGGCCGTCCGGATGTTTTCAGAAGGCGGCACCTGCCGGTTCGGGCCAGCCGGTTCACCCCTTGCTGTACGTCAGGCTCTCGCCGCCGCCCTTCGTCGCCCTCTTCAGCCTGCCGTCCGGCAGCAGGGTCACCTCGGTGGGGTCTCCGGCGGTGCAGGACGAGAGGGGCTTGCCCGACGTGACCGTGGACGGCCCTATGGCCAGCGGGCCGCCGGCACCGGGGCGGTCGGCGAGCTTCGCCGTGAACTCGCAGCGGTAGCCGGGTCCGGCGGCGACCAGGGTGAGGACCGTGTCGCCCACCGCGCCCTGCCGGATGGTCAGTTCGCGGGTGTTGTGACCGGTGGAGTTGTCTATGGCGGTGGTCCAGGTGCCCAGGAAGGAGGTGGGCACCACCGGGCTGGTCGACGCGGACGGCGACGGGGTGGGCGACGGCTCCTCGGAGGTGGTCGGGGCGGCGGCCGAGGTGGTGGGGGTGGGCCGGTCGGACCCCTTGGCGTCGTCGCCGCTGCCACCGTTGTTCAGGAGCGCGTAGACCGAGCCGCCCGCGGCCAGCATCACGATCAGGGCGACGGTGACGAGGAGCGCGGTGGAGCGGGTGCGGCGGGGTTCGTCGGTGGCCTCGGGATCGTAGGGCGGGGGCGGCGGGGGTGGCGGGGTGTAGACCGGCGGGGTGGGGGCCGGGTCCGGGGTGACGACGGTGGTGTAGGGGTTGTACGGGGTGGGCTGGGGGTGGGGTTGCGGGTAGCCGTAGGCGGGGTGGGCCGTGGTGTGCTCGGGGGGTGTGCTGTGGTGGGGTGGCTGCGGGTGGGGTGGCTGCGGGTGGGCCGTGGCGCGCGCCTCCTGATCGGTCGAGGCCCGCAGGGCGCCGGGGACCGTCGGGTCCTCCACCTCCAGCAACTCCACGGCGTGACGGCCCAGTTGGGCCACGAGGGAACCGGGCAGCCAAGGGTCCCTCGATCGGCCCTGTTCGACCGTGTCGACCGCTCCCGTCCGGAGCAGGATCGCGTCCAGGGACGGGCGGGACGCCGGGTCCTTGCGCAGGCAGTCGCGGACCACGTCGGCGATGCCCTCGGGGAGACCGGACAGGTCGGGGTCCTCCTGGGCGATACGGAACAGCACGGCGTGCTCGCCGCCCTCGGTGGAGCCGAAGGGCAGCCGGCCGGTCGCCGCGTAGGCCAGCACCGAACCGAGGCAGAAGACGTCGCACGCCGGGGTGATCCGGTCGCCGCGCACCTGCTCGGGTGCCATGAAACCCGGCGAGCCGACCAGCGAGCCGGTCCGGGTGAGCCCCTCCCCCGGCGAGGTCTCCAGCGCCCGCGCGATACCGAAGTCGATGACCCGGGGCCCCTCGATCGTGAGCATCACGTTGGACGGCTTGAGGTCGCGGTGCACGATCCCGGCCGCGTGGATGTTGGCCAGCGCGTGCGCGAGCCCGGCCGCGAGGATGCGCACCGACCGCTCCGGCAGCGGCCCGTGGTCGTGCTCGACGACCCGCTGGAGGCTCGGCCCGGCCACATAGCCGGTGGCCACCCAGGGCACCTCGGCCTCGGTGTCGGCGTCCAGCACGGGCGCGGTCCAGAACCCGCCGACCCGCTGGGCGTTGCGCACCTCCTGCCGGAAGCGCGCCCGGAACTCCTCCTGCGCGGCCAGCTCCGCCCGCACCAGCTTCACGGCGACCGTACGGCCCCGCTCCGACCGGGCGAGATACACGTGCCCCATGCCGCCCGCACCCAGCCGCGCGAGCAGCCGGTAGCTCCCGATGTGCTGCGGATCCCCCGGCCCCAGCTTCTCCATGGCAGATCCGCCCCTCCTCCACAGGTGTGATCGAGCCGAGAATATTCCGGCCGTGCGGGCCGCCGAGCCCCGCCCTGTCTACGGTTCCGTAACAGGTACCGGACGGCCGGGCACATCCACCGGTTGTGGACAACGTGTCGCGGAATCCGCCGGAGCACGGAACATGTCGCCGATATCGCGCCCCCTCCCGGCGCTCCTACGCTCCCCGCCATGACCCCTCTCCCGAACCCCCAGGCCGGAGCCGCCGTGAAGGCGGCCGATCGCGCGCACGTCTTCCACTCGTGGTCCGCGCAGGACCTCATCGACCCGCTGGCCGTGGCCGGTGCCGAAGGGTCGTACTTCTGGGACTACGACGGCAGGCGGTACCTGGACTTCACCAGCGGGCTCGTCTTCACCAACGTCGGCTACCAGCACCCGAAGGTCGTCGCCGCCGTCCAGGAGCAGGCCGCGAGGATGACGACCTTCGCGCCCGCCTTCGCCGTCGAGGCGCGTTCGGAGGCGGCCCGGCTGATCGCCGAGCGGACGCCGGGCGACCTGGACAGAATCTTCTTCACCAACGGCGGCGCCGACGCGATCGAGCACGCGATGCGGATGGCCCGGCTGCACACGGGCCGCCCGAAGGTGCTGTCCGCGTACCGCTCGTACCACGGGGGCACGCAGCAGGCGATCAACCTCACCGGCGACCCGCGCCGCTGGGCCTCCGACGGCGCCGCCGCCGGGGTCGTGCACTTCTGGGCGCCCTTCCTCTACCGCTCCCGCTTCTACGCGGAGACCGAGGAGCAGGAGGCGGCCCGGGCACTGGAGCACCTGGAGACGACGATCGCCTTCGAGGGGCCGGCGACCGTCGCCGCGATCGTCCTGGAGACGATCCCCGGGACCGCCGGGATCATGGTGCCGCCGCCGGGATACCTCGCGGGGGTCCGGGAGATCTGCGACAAGTACGGGATCGTCTTCGTCCTGGACGAGGTGATGGCCGGGTTCGGGCGGACCGGTGAGTGGTTCGCCGCCGACCTGTTCGGTGTCGTACCGGACCTGATGACCTTCGCCAAGGGTGTGAACAGCGGGTACGTGCCGCTCGGGGGTGTGGCGATCAGCGACCGGATCGCCGAGACCTTCGGGAAGCGGCCCTACCCGGGCGGGCTGACGTACTCCGGGCATCCGCTGGCGTGTGCCGCGGCCGTCGCCACCATCGGCGTGATGGCCGAGGAGGGGGTCGTCGAGAACGCCCGGCGGCTCGGCGCGGAGGTCGTCGGGCCTGCGCTCGCCGCACTCGCCGAACGGCATCCGAGCGTCGGCGAGGTGCGCGGCACCGGCATGTTCTGGGCGCTCGAACTGGTACGGAACCGGGAGACCCGGGAGCCGCTGGTGCCGTACAACGCGACGGGTGAGGCGAACGCGCCGATGGCCGCGTTCACGGCGGCCGCCAAGGAGCGCGGGCTGTGGCCGTTCGTGAACATGAACCGGACGCATGTCGTCCCGCCGTGCAACGTCACCGAGGCGGAGCTGAAGGAGGGGTTCGCCGCGCTGGACGCCGCGCTGGGCGTGGCCGACGAGTACACGGTGTGAGGTCACGGGCGTCCTTCAGCGCGGGGAAGAAGACGTACGGAGGCAACCCGAACGCGTAAGGTGGCGTGCTCGTAGATGTACATGTAAGCGAGCACGTCACCCGAACGCGTGAGGAGAGGCACCCGACGATGCCCGGCAACGGCGCTGTGACGCGCAGTACCCTGCGCCAGCAGATCGCGGACGCGCTCCGTGACGAGGTGCTCGCCGGGCGACTCCAGCCGGGTCGCGAGTTCACGGTCAAGGAGATCGCCGACCAGTACGGGGTCTCCGCCACGCCGGTCCGCGAGGCCCTGGTCGACCTGTCCGCGCAGGGCATCCTCGAAGCCGACCAGCACCGCGGCTTCCGCGTCCCCGAGTACACCCTGGCCGACTACCGGGGCATGATCGAGGCTCGCAGCATGGTCATCGACGGCATGTTCCACGCGCTGGCCGACGGCCACCACCCCGCCTTCGAGGCCCCCCAGGACCCCCGCGTCGCCGCCGCCCTGGCCGCGGTCCGCCGCCGCGGCGAGGAGGCGCGGCGCGCCGCGACCGCCGGTGACCTCATCATCCTCATCGGCTACGACCTGCGGTTCTGGCGCGAGCTCTCCGCCCTGTTCGGCAACCCCTACCTCGGCGACTTCCTGCACCGGCTGCGTGTCCAGTCCTGGGTGTGCGCGGTCCAGCAGCTGCGGCGGCTGCCCGATCTACGCGGGTATCTGTGGGCCCGGCACACGGAGTTGGTGGACGCGCTGGTCCGCCGTGACGCGGAGACCGCCCGGGGGATCGTCGCCGCGTACAACACCCACTCCCTCGCCCTCATCGAGCGACTGTCGGAGAACGGATGACGGAGCCCATGGAACGGGCCGACACGGAACCGGCCGACGCGGAACGAGCCGACACGGAACCGGCCGACGCGGAACGGGCCGACACGGAGGAAGTCGACCTTTCCGTCGTCATCCCCGCGTACAACGAGGAGGCGCGGCTCGGGCCCACCCTCGACGCCGTCACCCGTTACCTCGCGGACAACGGGAGCCGTTTCGGCTGCTGGGAAGTGATCGTCTCCGACGACGGTTCGACCGACGGCACCCGCGAGGTCGCCGCCCTGGCACACCCGCGCGTCCGGCTGGTCACCGCCGGCCGCAACCGGGGCAAGGGCAACGCGCTGCGCCTCGGCGTCGCCGCGACGACGGGCGCCCGGGTGCTGGTCACCGACGCCGACCTGGCCGCCCCGATCGAGGAGCTGGAGCGGCTGGACAAGGCGCTCAGCGAGGGCAACGCGGCGGCGATCGGCTCGCGCGCGGTGCCCGGCGCCGAGATAGCCGACCACCAGCACCGGCTGCGCGAGCTGCTCGGCCGGGCCGGGAACCTGCTGATACGTGCGACCGCGGTGCCCGGCCTGCGGGACACCCAGTGCGGCTTCAAACTGTTCGACGGCGACCTGGCCCGTGAGGCGTTCGCCGCGTCCCGCCTCGACGGCTGGGGCATCGACGTCGAGGTCCTCCAGCACCTGCACCGGGCCGACCACCCCATCGCCGAGGTCCCGGTCCGCTGGAGCCACCAGCCGGGCTCGAAGGTGGGCCCGCTGGACTACCCGCGGGTCCTCGGCGACCTGGTCCTGCTGCGGCTGCGCCGGCTGCGCCCGGCCGACCTGCTGGTCACGGCCCTCTTCCTCGTCCTGTCCGTGGCGCTGTACGCGCACCGCTTCTTCGACCCCGGCCACCGCTACCTCGTCGACTCCATCCAGGACCAGAACCAGTGGGAGTGGTTCTTCGCGGTGACCGCGGACAACCTCGCGCACCTGCGCAACCCGCTCTTCTCCGACCTCCAGAACTTCCCCGACGGCGTGAACCTGATGGCCAACACGGTCATGCTGGGCATGTCCGTCCCGTTCGCCCCGCTCACCCTGCTCGCCGGACCGGCCGTCTCGCTCTCCGTCTGCATGGCGCTGGGCCTCGCCGCGACCGCCGTCGCCTGGTACTGGCTGATCGTCAAGCGGGTGGTACGGCACCGGGGCGCGGCCTTCGTCGGCGCGGCCCTCGCGGCCTTCGCGCCGCCGATGGTCAGCCACGCCAACGCGCACCCGAACTTCGTGATCCTGTTCATGATCCCGCTGATCGTCGACCGCGTGCTGCGGCTGGCGACCGGCGCACGGGTCCGGCGGGACGGGATCGTCCTCGGCGTGCTGACGGCGTACCAGGTGTTCCTGGGCGAGGAGCCGCTGCTGCTGGCCGCGCTGGGGATGGCGCTGTTCGCGGTCGCCTACGCGACGGTACGTCCTGACGTGGCGAAGGAGGCCTGGCGCCCGCTCGGCAAGGGGCTGCTGGTGGCCGGGGCGGTCTGCCTCCCGCTGGTGGCCTTCCCCCTCTACTGGCAGTTCACGGGCCCGCAGAGCTACCACAGCGTGCTGCACGGCGACAACGCCGGAAACAGCCCGCTCTCCCTGCTGGCCTTCGCCGAACGGTCGCTGCTCTTCGGCGACGCGGCCCGTGCCAACGAGCTCTCCCTGAACCCCACCGAACAGAACGCCTTCTACGGCTGGCCGCTGGTCCTGCTCGCCTTCGCGATCGTCGTACGCCTGTGGGAACGGCCGCTGGTCAAGGCGCTGGCGTTCACCTCGCTGGCCGCGGCGGTGCTGTCGCTCGGCCCGAAGATCCGGATCCCGCTGACGGACACGGTGTACCCGGGGCCCTGGGCGCTGGTGCGGAAGTTCCCGCTGTTCGAATCGGTGATCGAGGGCCGGGTCGCGATGATCTGCGCGCCCGCGCTGGGCGTGCTGCTGGCCGTCTTCCTGGAGAAGGTGCTGTCCACCCGGCGGATCGGCACCCTCTACGCCGGCCTGCTCTCGGTCGCCCTCGCCCTGCTCCCGATCGTCCCCGCACCCCTGAAGGCGACCCCGCGGGAGCCGGTCCCGGCGTTCATCACGAGCGGGGCGTGGAAGTCGTACGTCGGCCGGGGCGAGTCCCTCGTACCGCTTCCGCTGCCCGATCCCGGCGCCGCGGAGGCGCTGCACTGGCAGACCACCGCCGACCTCGGTTTCACGATGCCCGGCGGATACTTCAACGGCCCGTACGGCGATGATCGCATCGGTATCTACGGCGCCGTCCCGCGCTACACCTCCGACATGCTGCGGGACGTCCGCTACACCGGGAAGGTGCCGGTGATCGGGAGGAACTGGCGGGCGCAGGCGAAGCAGGACTTCGCGTACTGGAAGGCGGGCGTCCTGGTGGTCGCCCCGCAGCCCAACGACGACAAACTCCGGCAGGCCGTGACGGCACTGACCGGAAAACCCGGTAAGTGGACGGGCGGGGTCTGGGTATGGGACCTGCACGAGGGGAGCTGACCGCCCCCGCACCGACTACTCTTCCCAGACCGCACACGTCATCCCAGACCGCACACGACCTGTGAACGCGCTGATACGAGGAGCCCTCTTTGGCCTGTGACCTCTGGCTGGTACCGCTCGTCGACGTGTTGTGCCACACGCCCGACAATCCGTTCGCCGAGGAACTCGCGCAATACAACAAGGTGCTCGCCGAGGCCGGACTGCCACCGGTGCCGGTGTACCAGTACATGCCCGGCCTGTCCGGCGAGGTGGCACCCGTGGCCGGCTTCGACTACGACGCGCTCCACTTCCTGCGCCGCGCGTACCTGCTCCAGGTCTGCGGCCTGCCCGTGTCCCCCGTGGACGACCTCGGCGGCGACTACGAGCAGCTCCTGGAGATGTTCGAGTCCACGGCCCAGCAGTCCCACCTCGTGTGGCACTACGACCACGCCGGCGCCTACGTCCCGGTCGACTTCCCCAGCCCGCTCTCCAGCGACGAACTCCTCGCGAGCGGCGGCCCGCTGGGCTCCTCGCACGCGCTGCTGCGGGAGCTGGAGTACGTCGCCCCGTCGATCGGCATCGACCCCGCGAACCCCCCGGCCGCACCGCAACCCCCGGCCGTCCCCACGGACTTGGAGGAACCCGCGGTCCCGGCCCCCTACGACCCCAGCCCCTTCGCCCGCGAACGGCACGTATGGCTGGGCCTGCATGCGGCGGCGACCCGCAGCCTGGCCCAGGGTTCGATGATCGTCTTCAGCTGACGGTCCGTGAAACCGCCCCCGTACGGCGGAACCCCATATGGCTCCTCCGGGGAGCGCGGCGAGAGATGTCGATCTAGCCTCCGAAATGAGCGCTTATCAGATCTTTTACCGCGCGCTCCAGTGAACCCAAGGAGGAGACATGCGCAAGCTTCAGAAGGCAGCTGTTGCGGTCGCCGTCATCGGCGGCGTCAGTTTCATGGGTGCCGTCCCGGCCACCGCCCTCGCGCCCCAGGGCGGCCACCACCACGGCGGCGGTTGCCGGTCGCACGACTTCAACCTCGACATCCTCGGTGAGGTGGGCATCGCCAACGGCCTCGCCGGCAACCTCCTCAACGGTGAGGGCAGCCCGGGTGCACAGTTCACCGACATCGGTTCCGACTGCGGCCAGGACTGGTAGGCCGCCACGCGCCCACTGAACCGGCCTTGAACCGCGTGATCATCTCTGAGTGAAGTGGACAAGGCTCCGGACCGCGTCGGTCCGGAGCCTTGGGGTGTGCGGTCAGCCCTGCTCGACGATCCGGATGGTGCGGATGCCCGTCCCCCGGTACCGCATTGGCGTCCTGGTCAGAACCGGACGGCCACGCGGCCACTCGACGGTCGGCAGGGCGAGGTGCAGCACATGGGCACCACTCCAGTCCGGCTCGTCCTTCTCGTCCTCCCTGTTCTCCGCCTCGCCGTTCGCGGCACGCAGTCGCTTGCCGACGGCGGTGGCCGCCGCGAAGTCGAGCCCTTCGATGGTGACGGACGGCAGCGCGCCGACGTGCTCGGCGACCCCGGCCCGCTCCCGCTCCGCCGCGGCGAGGCTCACCGCGGGGATGTACACCCGCAACGCCGCATCCTTCTCCGCCTCGACGACCAGCCGGGAGGCCATCCTGTTGCCGGCCCCGAGCGCCAGGGCCGCCGTGTCGTCGAAGATGACGGCGCGCGGCAGCGGGTACCGCTCCTCCTGGCTCACTGGACCTCCCCGATCCGCCCCGACTCGATGGCGGCCCACAGCTGCTCGCCGGCCTTCTCGTCCTCTTCCGTGTAGGGCCTGCCGAGGAAGTGCTCCTCGACGTACGCCCTGGTCTCCTCGTACCGCTTGCGCAGCTCTTCCTTGGTGGGCGTGGCTCCGGCCAGCTCCGCCACGAGGTCCCGCATGCTCATCCCACGTTCCCGGGCGAGCTCCTGGAGGCGGTCACGGACAGCGGGGTCGACCTTGATCGTGGTGTCAGCCATGAGTACAGTATACCGTCGGTATACCACCTCGGGGCGCACAAGTGTGACAGTCAACGACGTTCCCTTCTCTGCTTTCTAGGCTGCCACGAGGCGAACTTTTTGCATTTCACCCGTGGGTGTCGCCGATTCGTACGGCCTGTCGAATACTTCGCAGACCGTCGAGTACTGCCGGGTCACCGGGTCCCGCGTCACCACCCGGCGCAGATAACCCCGATCCTCCAGCTCACGCAGGGAGGCGACGACCGACATCCACCCTTCCCGGCGCCGCTCGGCGAGCATGCGCTCGGTGATCCAGGAACCGTCGGGCAGCCCCAAGAGGTACGTCAGTACGCCTACCGCGCCCCAGGACAGACGACGGTCCCCGAAACGGGTGCGGGCAAGGGCTGCGAAGGCGCGCACGGGCGCCATACGATGAACGCGCATCGGGAGGGCTCACTCCTGGTGTCGAGCCCCCGGGTGTTGGCGCACCGCGGGGGCAATCTGTTGATCGTGACTTTAGGGCTCTGCAAAGAGCCGAACGCAAGCCAGAATCCCTTTTTCCTGGCGCCACGTTGACGGAATTCACTCCGGGGAGTGAAGTGCGGAACGCAGCAAGCGCGTGTGCACGAAACGGTCCGGGCAGGTCGGCCGATACCGCCAGGACAACGGCCAGGTCATGTCGTCCAGCGCGGGGATCGGGATGTACGACACCCGCGCCGGATCCGCCGTCAACCTGGTCACCTCAGCAGGCCACGGCAGATGATCCGTGCTCCCGGCCGGCACCAGGAAGTACACGCACCGCCGCCCACCTACGACCTCGATGACGGGCCCGGGATCGCCTCCCGTCATTTCCGCAAGCCGATCGGCAAGCCGCCGCCCCCACTCCCCGTCGTCCACCCGAACGGCATCGAACTGCACACCGGCTTTGCGGAGTTGCACGCCGCGCGCCGGAATCCAGCAGAGCTTTAAGGGGTCACTTTCCGTGTTCATGGGATCAGTTTCGGCACTGACGGCTACCGTCGCCATAACCCAGAGTCAAGAGCTGCAAACTCTGGGATTTCGGGGTTCGGTGGTTGTGACCGTTTGAGTTCGGTTGAGTTCGGGGGTGACCGCAATGGCGCGGACTGAGAACAAGGCGGAAGCGGGCAGCACGGCACAGCTCCTGGCCGCCCTCGCGAAGGCCTTCCGCGAGCAACAGGATTTGACGCAGGAGGAGTTGGGCAAGCGAATCGGTTACACCGGATCCGCGATCAGCGCGATGGAAACGGGAACGCAGCCCGCCAGCGACAAGATGCTCGCCAAGCTGGAGGAGACGATCGGCGGTGGACTGGGCATCTTCGAGAAGGCACGCACGTTCGTCCTGCTGGACAGGTATCCGGCCCAGTTCAAGAACTTCGCGCTGGTGGAGCAGGAGGCGGTGACGCTGTCGTCGTACCAGACGTTCGTGGTCGACGGCCTGTTCCAAACCCCGCAGTACGCGCGGGCGCTGATCGGCGGAGGCTTCCCGAAGCTGCCGGAGGAGAAGGTGGAGGAACTGGTCGAGGCACGGGTGGCACGGCGTGCGCTGTTCGACCGGGCGGAACCGACGGCGATGATCGAGCTGATCCTGGAGGAGTCGGTACTGCGGCGGCCGTTCGGGAGCTGGGAGGTGCTGCGCGACCAATTGCGGTCGCTTGCGGAGGACGCCGAGCGGGACAATGTGAGTATCCAAGTGCTGCCGACTGACCGGGGCTTGAGGACCGGGCACGCAGGCGCACGCGGAGACATGCAACTGGTGGAGACCAAGGAGCATCACCGCTTGGTCTACATGGAGATCGAGGACGAAAGTGTGCTGGTCAGCGATCCCGCGAAGGTCGCTCGCCTCACCCACCGGTATGCGAAGATCCGAACCCAAGCGCTGAGCTCGGATGACTCGCTGAGCCTCATCCGGAAGTTGGCAGGAGAAGAGCGGACATGACGAGCACCCTGCATTGGTTCAAGTCGAGCTACAGCAACGACAGCGGCGGTCAATGCGTCGAGACCGCCTACACCTGGCGCAAGTCCTCCTACAGCGACGACGGCGGTGGGAACTGCGTCGAAATATCCCCCTGCCCCCACGCCATCCACGTCCGCGACTCCAAGACGCCCCCCGACGGCCCCCACCTCACCCTCTCCCCCGCCGCCTGGGGCGCCTTCCTCGGTTCGGTCGGGTGACGGGACGCGGCCCGTGGAGAGCATCCCCGCCAACCGGCGGCTCTGGAACCGGATCAGCAGCGCCTACCAGCACGAGCACGACCCGCAGATCGGCGCCGCACCCCGGCTGTGGGGCATGTACTCCATCCCCGACGCGCACCTGCGCGCCCTGGGCGACGTCACCGGCAAGCGCGTCCTCGAACTCGGCTGCGGCGCCGGCCAGTGGTCCAGGGCGCTCGCCGCCGAGGGCGCCACCGTGGTCGGGCTGGACCTGTCGGAGGCCCAGCTCGCGGCGGCGGCCCGCGCGAGGGGCACGGCCCGCTACCCGCTGGTGCAAGGCGCCGCAGAACAACTCCCCTTCGCCGCCGACAGCTTCGACCTGGTGTTCTGCGACTTCGGCGGGCTCAGCTGGGCGCCCCCGCACCTGGCCGTCCCGCAGGCCGCACGCGTCCTGCGCCGGGGCGGGCGCCTGGTGTTCAACGTCGCCAGCCCATGGTTCGAAGCCTGCTACGACGAAGACGCAGGCCGCGTGACCACGTCGCTGCAACAGGACTACTTCGGGCTGGACACCATCGCCGAGGGCGACGGCGCGACGAGCTATCAGCTCACCTACGGCGACTGGGTCAGGGTCCTGCGCGGCACGGGTCTCGTCATCGACGACCTCATCGAGCCGCGGCCCGAACCCGGAACACCCAACGGCTACAACGAGACCGACCCACCCGACTGGGCACACCGCTGGCCGGCCGAACTGCTCTGGGTGACCCACAAAGCGTGAGGTCCGCCGCGCCGGGAGGTGGCCCTAGGGCCCTTCTGATGGATCTCCGTGGGAGAAGGAGCGGCGTTCGGTGCGTGCGATCGGCGTGCGGGGTGGCGGGTCATGTGGCGGAGCCACC